>JAIOJM010000319.1 GCA_019911785.1 Sulfuricella sp.
CACTCGATTGACAAGAAACTTCTTGGCCCGGCATGGAAGAATGTGGCGGCAATAAATCGCGACGATCCCGCTGCAGAAGCCAGGTTGATGAGCAAGATTGCCAAGGGCGGTAGCGGAGTATGGGGCAAAATAGCTATGCCCGCCTATCCGGACCTCAGCGAAGAAAACCGCAGGGTACTGGTTAAATTTATCTTGTCTTTGGAATAACACCGGATTCAATGAAGGAGAATGAACCATGCAGATGCCGCTGCATACCAAAGCAGTCATGGTAAACGGTAAGGAAATCCTCACCGATTCAGAAGGCTACCTGAAAAATCTGGACGATTGGTCGGAAGACTTCGCCCGCGCCCTGGCCGCGCAGGAAGGCCTGGAATTGACCGACGAACACTGGCAGATCATTCGCTACCTGCGTGCCTACTACGAAGAGCATTGCGTCCAGGCGCAGGTCAGGGCCATGATCAAGCATTTCACCGAAGAGTGGGGTCCGGAAAAGGGCAACAACCACTACCTGCACGAGCTTTTCCGCAAGGGCGGTCCGCAAAAGCAGGGAAACAGACTGGCCGGTCTTCTCAAAACCAAGGGCGAGCACTAAGCCCGTCATGTAGGAGCGACCTCCAGGTCGCGAATTCGGTGGTTCGCGACCTGGAGGTCGCTCCTACGCCACGCAAATTCAACGCGACATGCTGCCATTACCGTTACAATGCGGTCATGTCGAACGAAAATTTCAGCCTGACCGTCCTGTTTGCCTGCGAGTAGATACCGCATGACAAATTTCGGCGCGATCATCATCGGCGACGAGCTGCTGAGCGGCAAGCGCCAGGACCAGCACTTCCGGCACGTGATCGAAACGCTGGCTCAGCGCGGGCTGGAACTCAAGTGGTGCCGCATCATCGGGGACGACCCCGCGCTGATCGTCGCAACCCTGCGCCAGACCCTGGCGCAGAACGATATCGTATTCAACTTCGGCGGCATCGGCGCCACCCCTGACGACCATACCCGGCAGTGCGCAGCCGAGGCTGCCGGCGTGCCGCTCTACCGCCACCCCGAAGCGGTGGCGGAAATCGAGGCGCGCTTCGGCGCGGAAGCCTACCCCCGGCGCATCCTGATGGCCGATCTGCCGCAAGGCAGCCGCATCATCCCCAACCCGTTCAACCGCATCCCCGGCTTTTCCCTCCTCCATCACCACTTTCTGCCCGGCTTCCCGCAGATGGCGTGGCCGATGATGGACTGGGTGCTGGACACGCTCTACCCAGAAATCCGCAACCAGGCGCCGGAGACCGAAGCCGTGATCACCGTGCTGGACGCCATGGAAAGCCCGCTGCTCGATCTGATGAACGAATTCGTCCGGCTCTACCCCGACCTGCGCTTTTCCAGCCTGCCCCACATCGGCGAGGGGGGCGAACGCAAGGTGGAATTCGGCCTGCGCGGATCGCGTCCGCTAGTCATCGAGGCAATGAACTATCTCAAGACGGAAGTGGAAAAGTCAGGTTTCCGCTGGACGGAAACAGCAACAGTTTAAAATACTTCCTGCTCGCCCCTGAATAAGACGGGGTTTGCCACCGGCAAGCGTTTGCCGCTGTAGCAGTTGCGTTCCATCTCCTTAGTCTTTCTGCGCGAGGCCGTGTTCAACGGCATACACGGCGGCCTGTACCCGGCTGGTCAGGTGGAGTTTCTTGAGGATGTTCTGGACGTGGATCTTGATCGTGCTTTCCGCCACGTTGAGGGCGCGCGCCATTTCCTTGTTGCTGGCGCCTCTTGCCAGATGGGCGATGATTTCCTTTTCGCGCGGGCTGAGCTTTTCCTTGTCGGCTTCGGTGGCGGCGCCTTCCTTGCCCATGCGTACGCCCATCAACAGTTTTCCGGTCATCTGCGGCGATACCACCGACTCGCCGCGTGCGGCGGCGCGGATGGCGTTGAGCAGGAATTCGGTTTCGATGTTTTTCAGCAAATAGCCCCGGGCGCCGGCACGGATGGTTTCGATCAGGTCTTCCGCATCTTCCGACACGGTCAGCAGCAGCACGTTGCACTCCGGCACTTCCTCAGCCATGAGTTTGACCGCTTCGCGCCCGCTGATGCCGGGCATGTGCAGATCGAGCAGCACCACGTCGGGCTGGAGGGATTTGGCGCGCTTCAAGCCCTCCAGGCCATCGCCGGCCTCGCCCACGATCTCGAAGCCGTCCTGGCGCTGCAGCAGCGCCTTGATTCCGCTCCGGAAAAGGGTGTGGTCGTCGACGATCAAAACTCGAATCGGTTGGGTCATGCAGTTCCCTTAGTCTGTTTGGCCAGCGCCAATGATACGCGAGTCCCTTTTCCCGGAGCAGAGTCTATCGTCAATTGCGCGCCGATGCGATGCGCCCTTTCCTTCATGATTTTGATCCCGACATGGTTTTCCTCGGCAATGCCGGTTTTCGGGCTGGAATCGAAGCCCTTGCCGTTGTCGGTCACGAAGACACGACAATCGCCATCCTGCTCCATGACGACATCGACCCGTGTTGCCTGGGCATGCTTGCGTACATTGGACAAGGCCTCCTGGATGATGTGCAGCAGCTGGATGACGCATTCCGGCGCCAGCGGCACGCCGCTGCTGCTTTGCACGAAGGTGGTCTTGATTCCGGTCTGGCCTTCGAACTTTTCCAGCGCGCTGGTGATCGCGCTGGCCAGGTCGGCATGATCCACCCGGGTGCGGAAGTGCACCAGCAGCTCGCGCACGTCGTCATAGCTTTCCTGGACCCCTTCGCGGATCTGGGCCAGGCCCTCCATCGCCTCCGCGGTGTTGTTGCGGCGCAGCGCATCAGCCAGCATCTGCACCTGGATGTTGAGGAAAGCCAGGGACTGGGCAATGCTGTCATGCAGTTCCTGGGCGATCAGGTTGCGTTCCTCGGATACCGCCATTTCCTTCTCGCGCGAAACCAGGCGCTGGTTTTCGATGGCGACGCCAAGGTGCAGGCCGATGGTTTCGAGCAGCCGGACTTCCATGCTGTCGAAGATGCGCGGCTCGTGGAAGAACAGGTTGAAAATGCCCAGTATGTGTGTCTTGGAGCGGATGGGAATGGCGGAAACTGACTGGAAGCCGTCGCGCTTGCAGTGGAGCAACAACGGCCGCGGCGCCTTGAGGTTGAGGTTCCACGATACCGGCGTGCCACTCTGGGCCGTCTCGCCGCACAGGCATTCACCCAGGGGCAAGCACTCCTCTTTCTGGGCGAATTCATCCGACACCCCTTCATGGATGATGACATGCAGCGTCTCCGAATTCGGTGCGGTCAGGCGCACCAGACCGCCCTGCGCGGCCAGAATGCCCATCAGTTTTTTCAGGATGCCGCTGCACAGGTCTTCCACCGAAGCAGGCTTGTTGAGAAAGGCGGTCAGTTCATACAATATCGCCAGTTCCTGGTTCTTGTCCTCCAGGCTGCTGGTCTTTTCCTCCACCCGCTGTTCCAGCGTGCCGTAAAGATTTTCCAGCCGATCCGCCATCTGGTTGAAGCCGTTGGCCAGCGCGCCGAATTCATCCTTGCTTTGCACCGGCAGGCGCACGCTGAAATCCGCTGCCGCCATGCGCTGTATGCCTTCCTGCAGTTTCTTCACCGGCCTGATCACCATCACGAAGAACAGGTAGATCAGGATAAGGGTACCGATCAGCGCCAGCATCACCAGGCCAAACTGGAATGAACGCAGCAAGGCAGTATTGCGGGAATTGCTGCGCTCCACCATCAGCACCAGATCATTCACCATCCCGACAAAATTCCGCAAAGCCGGCTGGTAATCATTGACCAGCGTTGTTTGACCGGTTGCCCCGCCGCTGTTCAGGATTTCCAGGGTCAGCGGCTTCATCCGATCCATCCATTCCTGCCGCAGCAATTTCATTTGCAGTCGGACTGTCCGCTCTTTCGGCAGGAACAGCGGTCGCGCGGGATTGCCTTCCTCCAGTGTGCGCAGGGTGGATTCGAACAGGTCGATTTCGTGCAGGATTTCGGTTTTAATCCAGGCATGGTCGGTTTTTTCAAGAAGGCTTTGCGACAGCAGGTAGGCCATGCGGTAGGAGCGCATGCGCTCGCTGCCGGCATCGTTGATCGCCGCGCCGGCTCCCTCCAGTTGCCAGGAAATGTACAGGGTCATGCCGATCGCTGCGAGCGAAACGAAAAAGAAGACGATCAGGATGTTGACGATCTTGGTGCCAAGATTTTGATTAAGAGCGACCATCAGGCGGTTACATTGATCATGAAAACGGCGACTAACCACGAATAACACGAATGTTCACGAATAAACACGAATAGTTCGAAACAATCATGGTGTCGTCTAGAGGCGCCTACTTTGGCACCAAACAGGTGGGTCAGGTTATCCGTGCTAACCCAATGATTATTCGTGAACATTCGTGTGCAATTCGTGTAAATTCGTGGTTAAAAGTTTTTTCTATGTTGATTTGAGGAGGGTACATTACCGGGAACGGTGGCGAGGATCAAGAGTGAGGGGTAGCCCTCACCAGCGGCGGCGTTTCCTGAGGCGTTCTCTTTCAGCCATCATTTCTGCAATGCTGACCATCAGTTCTGCGTAAGCCCGGTCATGGGGGGTTAAGCGATCCAGATGCTGCATCGCTTCCGCGGTCAGTCTTCTGGCCTCCGCGGCGGCGGCCTGGTCGCTGCCTTTCGCGCGAGCGGCGGTATCGGCGAGGATGGTCACCAGTGTCGACTGCACCTCAAGCAGACCGCCCGAGACATAAATCAGCTCCAGCGTGTTGCCTGGAGTAAGGATGCGCACTTCGCCCTCCTTGAGTGGAGTCAGCATCGGTGCATGGCGCGGGTGTATCCCAACCTCGCCGAGCAGGGCGGGCGCAGCAACGCGTAGCGCCTTGCCGGAGTAGATTTCACCTTGCAGGCTGACGATGTTGACCTGGAGGGTGGGGGCTTCAGTAGGGGCGCTCATCGCCGGGCTGGTTCTACGGGTCTCAGGTAATATTGCGGTGATGATATTGCATGGCGAAAATGATGATTTCCGCCACTTCCTCGTATTTGTTCAAATGGTCGGTATTGATCGTCAGGTCGAAGGCGGTGGGCTCGTTGAGCCGCTTCTTGAAAACATCCCAGACAAACCTGGCTCTGCCCTCGTTGACGCGGGCAACTTCCTTGCGCGCTTCTTCCAGGCTGATCTGGCGTTTGTGCGCGATCCGCTCGCTACAGGTTTCCGGGGAGGCGATAATGCGCACCCGGAACACCTTCTGCTGCGCCAGGACGAGATGGGCGCCGCGCCCGATGATGACACCGCCGTTGCCGGTATGGAAGATGCCCAGCACCACCTTGGCCAGGTGGCGGAGGTAGTTATCCTCCAGCACGTTCTCGCCGGACAGCATCGAGATGATCCAGCTATCCCAGAAGCCGCGGTTTTTTTCGTCGAGCTGGGCCAGCAGATGCGGATCTGCGCCGGAACGTTCCACCACCGCGTCCAGCAATTCCTTGTCGTAGACCGGCACGGCCAGATGCTTGGCCAGCTGCTGCGCAATCTCGCGACCGCCGCTGCCATAGTCGCGTGAGAGGGTGACGACTGGCCGCTGTGCACCTCGTCCGCCGTGCATTTCGGCAGCATGCGCTTTGAGGATGGCTTCCACCAGCTTTGTTGCGTCGATGGTCATGGGGCAGGCTCCTTAATTATCTGCTTGAAGCGTATAGAAAATGGCCTGAATTTACAAGATTAAGGCGCAGCGTGTGGCCTGTTTGTGGAAATTACCGGCTAGAGGAATATTTCGGATGTTCATATCCTGAAATTAGTGATAGTGTGGGGTGAATATAAGCATATCAATATTTTTTAATAGTTAAGTTAGCTGATACTCTGTCGAGCTCAAATTTTCTGTTTGGGGTTTATCCCATGAAAACAAAACAAATTATATTTTCCGGCGTCCTGGCGGCGTGCGCGCTTCCGCAACTGGCCTCCGCCACCAACGGCATGAACATGGAAGGCTACGGTGCTACGGCCATGGGCATGGGCGGCGCCTCGATGGCCTACGACAACGGCACCGCAGCGATGATGAACAACCCGGCGACGCTGGCGATGATGGAGGCGGGAGCCAATCTGGATCTGGCGCTCGGTTTTCTCGCGCCGCAAGTGAAATCATCCGCCGGCGGCACGGCATCGCGCTCCAGCGCCGACATGTTTGGCGGCCCGGCCTTCGGCTGGGTCCGCAAGCAGAACGGGCTGCTGTTCGGCGTCGGCATGTACGGCCAGGGCGGCATGGGCACCGAATACGATGGCAACTCGATATTCGCGTTAACGCGCGGCATGGTCAACCGCTCCGAAGTCAGCGTCGGGCGGGTGATTTTTCCGGTCGCTTATGATGTCAGCCCGGATCTGAATATTGGCGGATCGCTGGATTACGTCTGGGCCGGCATGGACCTGAGAATGGCCATGGATTTTGCGTCCCAAATGTCCCCGATGATGGCTCCTGGCGGCAGCGCTGCGGGCGTGATTACAGCTGATGCCGGGACTGGTGGCGCACTCGCGGGTCAGGTTGGCTTGATCGGAGGCGCGAACGCTGCGGGTTACTTTGATTTTTCCAACGATAACGATTTTACCGGCCAGGCTGTGGGCACGGGTTATGCCGGAAAACTGGGCTTTACCTATAAAGTGAATCCCCGGCTCACTATCGGGGGTACCTATCATTCTAAAACCTGGTTGGGTGACCTGAATGCCAGGGAAGCCAGTTTGAGCTTGCTCGATAAGACCGGTGCGGTCGCTGAAATGAAAATCCCTGGTTCGATCAGCATCAAGAACTTCCAGTGGCCCGAAACATACGGCTTGGGTTTTGCCTATCAAGCCAATAACCATTTAATGGTAGCGGCCGACTGGAAGCGGATTGGCTGGGGCAATGTGATGAAAGACTTCCGCATGGTATTCACCCCGACTGGCGGTGGCTATGTTGATGCAACCCTTTATCAGAAGTGGAGTGACCAGGATGTGGTGATGCTCGGCGCCGCCTACCGCATGACCGATGCGCTGACCCTGCGCGGCGGCCTCAACATGGCCAACAATCCGGTGCCGGACACCTATCTCAATGCGCTGTTCCCCGCCACCATCAAGAATCACGTCACCGCCGGCTTCGGCTATGCCATCGACAAGAAGTCGCATCTCGACCTGGCCTTCAGCTATGCCGCCAAGGTGACGGCGACCTCGGGCGTGACCGGCATCACCACCAGCCACGAGCAGTACAACGGGCAGCTGGTTTACAGCACCCATTACTGAACCGAGATCACCTCGAACTCCTTCCGTGCCGGGGCGGCGGCCATCTCTGTCCAGGGATCCTGGGTATCCTGCAGCGCGAACAGCAGCCGCGCATAGAGCGCTTTGCGGTTTTCGGCGTCATCGACCACCCTGGCCTTGACGTAGGCCAGGCCGACGCGCTGCACCCAGTGCACGGTGCGATCCAGGTAGCGCGCTTCCTCGCGGTAAAGCTGGAGGAAGGCGCCGCTGTATTCCAGCACTTCCTCGGCAGTTTTCACCTTGGCGAAGAATTGCGCCACCTCGGTCTTGATGCCGCCGTTGCCGGCGACGTGGATTTCCCAGCCGGAATCGACGCCGATGATGCCGACATCCTTGATCGCCGCTTCGGCGCAGTTGCGCGGGCAGCCCGA
>JAIOJM010000320.1 GCA_019911785.1 Sulfuricella sp.
TACAACCGGAAACGGCATCATTCGACCCTCGGCTACAGATCGCCAACCCAGTTCCTGAAGGACTGGATCAGCGCTCAGCATGATGAAAAACTGGTAGCATGAAACCCACCCGTTGGAAGACGAAAAACCGGGGGAAGCTCACACATCATCATCTACATTTGTTTCGCACTAAATATCAACCAAGCTGACTTCAATGCTTTTAACCACTCCCCCCTACTTAGCCACGACAAGACCATTACTTTACATACCTTAGATCGAAAATAATGCTTTTCAAGCAATGAGATGGCTCTCATTTCCCTAATCGCTTTAACCAGCCTCACATACCCTTTCTCTAATCCACAGATATTACTCATTGCCGAAAACTTGCTCTGCCGATACCAATATACATCAGCATCGACGTACGTATATTGCAGCGAGTGTGCAGCTGCAGCTCGAATAAAGAACAGTAGATCCTCTCCATGTGTCATTCCTTCTACAAACCGAATGCCACTAAGCCCTCTCCTCTTGACTAAGTAGCAGCCGTTAAAGAAAACACGTTCGTCAAGACGAATTAACCTACGCAATAAAGAACCACGATAATAAGGAACATATCGACGTATTTGTTCTAAAAGGTCATGGCTACGCACGCTTATGCAACCATCAACAATATCAAAATTTATTTGATCTACAAGATGATTTACCCTCAGCTCAAGGCTAAAAGGCGGAAGCACATCGTCTGCATCCAAAAACGTAATGTACTCGCCCTTAGCTATATTTAGCCCACAGTTACGCGCCGAACTCACCCCTCCATGCACTGCCTCGATCACACTGATACGAGGGTCGTCCTCAGCAAAGCGCTGACAAATCTGATGGGTACGGTCAAAGCTTCCATCGTCGACAACTAGCAATTCCCAATCTGAGTAGGTCTGTGCAATCACAGAAGATATTGAGTCATTAATAAACTCTTCCGCATTGTACGCAGCCATTATGATCGACACTAACGCCATAACAATTTCCTACCCAAAAAATTCCAAAATAAAAACTCTAAAATCCTAGTTTTCGATATACTTTCGCTATTAAATCTGCAGATCTGTTTTGCCGAGCCAACCCAGTAATTTCGCTCCTATGCTCACTTCTGGACAAGATTTCCATTAATCGATGACAATAACTCCAACCCTCCACATCACCAATCACAACACCTAGACCGCTGTCCAAAATAATACCAGAGTCATCGCCAATTCCATTTGGTATGATCACTGGCAGTCCGTTTGCCCAATATTCTCCAACTTTAGTCGGTGAACAAAAACGCTTGCTTGGCCCTTCCCGGATCAATGCATACGCAAAGTCCGCCGCTGACAAGTAACCAGGAACCAACGAATGAGAAACGCTAAAAACTAATATCCGATCCGAATCTAGTTTAGCTTTACTTACCTCAATGGCTTTATCAATTCTCTCTCGCGACTCATTTGAAAGAATAATCAAATAAAAATTATTAAACTCGCTAAAAGCCTCAGAAAATATCCTTATTGCATCTATAAGATCAAAATATATTCCACCAAACTTACCAACGTAAATACCTACGATTGCATCGTCAGGAATTTCTAATTCTTGCCTTACACGAGACCGTTCGATGTTATTAAACCTAAACATCTCAATATCGACAGTGCATGGAAGTACAATAATCCTCTCATGCTCAACGCCTCTATTTCGCAATGAAATCGCAAAATTATTTGAAACGGTCAACAGTGCCAAGGCGCGTTTTATAGCACAATGTTCCCACAGTCTTTGCAACAGAAATCGCGGGTCGTACAAACACCAAACTCCAGAATCTCTCATGTATTGGCTATGTGGTTCAAAACTTTCGACAATAAAAGGCAGTCTTGTCAGTACCGCTAGCCAAGAAGCTCTTCCACCAGAAGGAGCGCCCCGTGCAAAAATTAAGTCAACCTTCCTTTCCTTGCATATCTGTAATAAGCGTATAAAAAACTTAACTTCCCTTAAAAAATATGACAAAAAGGCGATTGAGCTTACTCCCAACGGCACTCCGATATGACTCGTTTTCTGATATTCGATTGTACTTTCGGTAATGACCTCTTCTGGTGTTACAAAAATAACCTCGTCGACTATCGAAGACTGAGAAAGAACCTTCAAACTTGGGAATGTGGTAGATATTGTAAGTTGATCGCTAATTGACCAGCCATTAATGTAAATGATATTCATGGTCTTAACTTCCATTTAATCCGCCAGGAAATTAGAGAATGAAGAAAGCAATTTACCGAAGAACTGGTATTTGATCTGTACTGGCCTTTGTTACGTCTGAACTCTCGCGAAATCGTGGATTTGTTCACACACACCTTGAAATCGTGGATTTGTTCACACACACCTTTTCGGCAATCTGGTTTTTTTCAGGGAGGCATCGCAGTCGCATTGAACAATGTAGTAATTTTCAACAGGTTCAGAAATCACTACAGTAATTCCGAAGTGTTTGGCGGCCGAGGAACAGTATTTCCTGAAAGACCCGAACTCTTTATGGGCCTTAGGCCTTTTTAGCAAGTCTTTTACAAAATTGGCGAGATGCACATTTAGTAGGCGCAGAAAAATATTTTTAGCAGAAAAATTATCAGGCACATGATTAATCGACAGTTCATCTACAATGTATCCGAATTTTTCAATGGAGTCGCATTCAAGAGAATAGGTTTCTAGTTCATCTAACCAGTTGCCACATTTAAATATCCCATATTCTTTTCTAATAAAATTATTTATGGCAAAAATCACTTCATCTTCGGAATTTGCTTGAAACCCAATTCCATCAAGTAAAGTTGGATCATTGGTGCAGAAGTCAGGCTTGAAATTTATTACGGGCACGCCGCCAACCTCCGATTGCATGGATGTAGTGCAACCATTAGTTAGCACACATGCGGCATTTCGTATCCAACTGATTACATGACCAGCATTAGTGACCGTAATATTATCAAAGTCTTTGAATATTTCTTCATAAAACAGGCAGTTCTCAGCGGGGTGCGGCCGCAACACAATAGCTAATTCTGGGAAAGTCACAGCTATACGCTCGACCAATTTAATAAATGCACCGAGCATGCTCATTTCGTTTGAAAAATTTTTACGCCAGTAACCGGGGGTTGCACCCTTATAGGTATAAGTTGGGTTCCCCGTAAATGCTGTATATGGTGCACCTTCGCCGTTTGCGAATACAAATCTGGTGTTTACCAAAAGATATCCACTTAAACCGCCAGTGATGTCCAAGTCCAACTCTGCACATGCAGATTTATACTTTGGCTTACTTAGCTCCATATATAGAGAGCCTGTACAAACAACGGATTTATCAGTGATGCCTCTGATGGCCTCATTTTGCCAACGCCCCCATGTCGTAATGACATCTGATATTTCCTCTGCACCTTCCCTCAATCGATCCTGTACCACTATATTTCGCTCGTTATCATCACCAGATACCGGTGCGCCTTCTTCTTCAAACAACACAAAGGATTTTTTTTTCCTTGATTTTGAAAGCACCTTTTTCGCATGAATTTGATTTTTGCCAAGAACGACCCCACCATGAAAGCCAAGCTTCGGCAACATGTAATCCGGATGAACAAATACTCTGTACCCTTTCTTGGCTAGAAATGCTGCAAGAAAAGCTTTTGGATAGAGCTCACGTAGCGCCACCTCAACGGGAAGGTACACGTTTATCTTATTTGCATTCATTATCGTTGAAGACTGGTTAAGTTATTTATGAGAGGCATTTTCAAATTGACATAGGACATCAATGTGACATCCATTATAATTTTCATTAGATGACATGTTTTCAAGAGTTTCCGCATTTTGTATGCGATACCCCAATCCCTCCAGCACCTCAAGAAGTTCATTGGCTGCCCCCCCATGATCACGAAGTAATCTATCGTCAAGTTCCATAAAAATTCTTGGATGATGTTGCCTTATTGTTTCGCGCGCACCCTTTATAACCTTAATTTCGTAGCCTTCAACATCGATTTTTATAAGATCAAGCCTATCGAGATCTAACTTCTTCATAAATTCATCTAAAGTCACAAGTGCAACAGGACTCATTGTGTCGGACTTAAAGAAATCTTTTGGAGTGACTCGATTTTCCCCCCTGTTTGATGGATTTGGTGAGCACAATAATACACTCTCCGCATGATCACTCAGCCCATCGTTATACACTTCAATGTTTGTAAATTCATTAAGTGCCGCATTTCTCAAGAATTTACTGTAATTTAACTTATCAGGTTCAAACCCTATTACGAGCCCATCAACACCTACTTTTTTAGCAAATTTAAGTGCAGTTACTCCAATATTTACACCCACATCGAAAACGATATCACCATGCTTGCATATTTTCATTAGCCTATCCTGTGGAACATCCTCAATCTTATAATAGGCCAACCAATCCACATAATCAGAAATATCTAAAGTAAACTTTATTCCCCATCGAGTTACATCTCTAATTGCAGGTTGAACATACAAGAAGTGGGATGGGAAAAACCGCTCCACAAAAGGGATGCCCATCTGTTGTAAGCTGATTAATATACTCTCAATAATTGGATGACGCAGTGGAAGCCTAAAAAAGTTAAAAATTTTTGTCTTGTACGGAGAAATAGGCATTTTGAAATTGTCCTTCATATTCATTATTTCGGCGGATTCACTTCGTCAAGGATGGCCAAGGCGTGGCCGCTTCAATTTCGGCCAAAAAACGATCTCGCCGTGTTTGGCGCTTCTTTGTCGCATATTCCAGTTCGGAAAAACTCGCTTGCATCTAATTAGCCCATAACAATCAAAGTGATGCAATTATATCATGGTGGAGAAATTCAGGATGATACTGTGGAATAAATCAGCGTTTCCTATGCTCCTTGATTGAAAAGTTCGATGCAACCACACCATGCTCTGCTCGCAACATCGGTATACCCCGTAGCACGGGATAAACCAAACCTGCCTGTGCTGTCGCGAACACATCGCCCAGATCACTCATAGGCATGTGCGTCAGTGGACAACGCCAAGACGGTTCGCCCCCCGTCGCTTTAGATTCCTTCTCTATCAATACCATGCCACTCGGATTGAGTGGGGTGGGGGTGTAATCAAGCAAGCGATAGTCGGAAATGCTTGCCCCCAAGCGTTCGGCGGTTTCTTTGAGTCCTCGTACATAGCCATGAGCACGCATTCGAGCTTGGGCTTCCGAATTGGCCAATTCATATATCGGTTCAACCAAGACCACTGCGCGGCGCGCGACCCGCATCAGCTCGCGAATTGCATCCTCTTCTCGTCCGCCATTCGGCTCAATCGAGTGCGAGGTGTAAACGACATCCACGCTCTCATCCCCTAAAGGAATATGGTTCATCCGACTTTCGTGTGGGTCACGGCAGCCGGGTGTAGGTTGAGACCGCCGCAATGGAAATAGACGGCGATCTTGAAATGGTTTGGGTTGCGATAGCCACAGGCCCGTTTCTGGACGGTGGCGATCTTGGAGTTCAAGCCTTCGGCGACAGCGTTGGTGATGCGATGCTTAAAGTAGGTCAACACATTGGGCAAATGTCTGGCAATCAGCTTGGCGGCTTCGATCATGGGCGCCAGGCGGCTGTGGGTCGCCCAGAAATACCAGCGCTTCCAGAACTTAGTGGCCCAGGCTTGCGACTTGTAGCTCCACAGTTCCCGCAGCGCCTCCTTCAGCGCCCAGGCACGGGCCGTCTTGAGTTCCATCGCCTTCAGTTCATCAAAGCGGTTCCTGGCCTGATCCGTCATGTTCTCCGGGTTGGTCAGCCACAAGTACTTGCTTCTGGTCAGTGTCTCGTCGCCGGTCTTCATCAACGCCTTGTTCTCCTGCTTTCTCACTTTGTCTACCGCATCGACGACATGACGCATGATATGGAAACGATCAAAGACCATCTTCTGGTCTGCCCCGGGCACGTTGTTCCGGCAGGCATTGATGTAGGCCGGCCACATGTCCAGGCTGATGGCCTCGATCTTTTCTCGCCTTTCTTCCGGGAAGGCTTCGAAGTAGGCGGCAAGGCTGGTCTCCTTGCGGCCTTCGCCAATGAACTCAACCGTTGCCTCTTCCAAGTCGCACACCAGGGTCATGTAGCGGTGCCCCTTGGCGATCGCTTTCTCATCCACACCCATTTGCTCAGGTATTTCGTTTCCTTTGACTGCCCGGCCCCGGATCACGGCCCGTTCCATCAGGTGCCAGGCCTCGTCCCAGGTAATCCGCAAAATCGCCGCCGCTCTCTTCACATTCGCCGCGAGCAGGACATCAATGGCCAGCGCCTCAAACAGGTTCGTAAACCGGCTGCCCGCTTGTGCCCACGGCAGCGTGACCTGTCGCACACCATGCTCCGGACACGAGACTCGCGGCGGGCGCGCGTGCAGGTAGGTGAGGAACTGGCAGCTGTCCAGGTGCCGCCACACCCGCTCGGCCTGGTGGTCGTAGACCCCCAGTTCCCGTCCGCATTCCGGGCAGGCAAACCGCTGACCCGCCGGGTGCCCGACATAAACCTCCACATGCTGCTTCGCCATGTCCAATTCGACTCGCTCCACCGTCCAGGGCGCCGTCAGCCCAAGCAGTCGCCGGTACAATTCCACGCTGTCCATCGCATGTCTCCCTTGAAGATCATGCGCGATAGCGTACTACTTACCCACAGAAATGTCTGAAGAACCAGGAATATTAAAAAGATCTGCCACGAAAAGCCGTGCAGAGACTTCTTTTCCTGCAAGCCAAGCCAACCCCTCTGAGCAACGCGACCAACTGATGTCCAAACCTAGCGCGTGACTGGGCTTATTGGTCAAACGTTGCAATACTCCGGCAAGCGTCGTCGCTTCACCACAGCCCACTTCAAGAAGAGAGCTTTGCTTGGTGAGCAAGGGATCAAGAATTCCTGCCAACTGAACGCACCAGCGGGAATTACCTTCCGGATTCGCACGCGCACCCGCAACATAGGAACCCGCCTGAAGATCATAGGCAATTAGCGTCGCAACAGCCGAATTACCGCTCATACCCGCCGCCTGACGGGCGTATTCCATGGCATTTTCACCCCGTGCATAAGCAGCGCGCATGCCCAGGATCAAATGGCGCAGCTCTTCGGAATCGGATCGAAGCGGATTTTCAGATTTGGAATTCATTGATTATTTCTCAAAAAAAGTATGTAGACTCACCCCATCATCCCCCAACTCAGCGCAGTACCGCGCTGTACATCCTGCTTCACTGTCTTGCCCAATGCTTGCTCCAAATACTTCGTCGGCAGGCCAAGCCCCGGGCGAATCGCCCGCACATTGTCTTTGGTCAACACATCTCCTGCCTTCATATCTTGCACCACGTACAGTGAGCGGCGGAATTGGATGGACTTTCTCTCGGCCTCGGTGGGGCCGTAGCTCACCTGCCCAAGCGCCTGCCAGGCGCGTTCGGTTTCCACCACCAGTTGCGCCATCTCGGAAGGTTCCATAGAAAATGCGCTGTCCACGCCGCCATCGGCGCGGTTGAACGTAAAGTGCTTTTCGATGACGGTAGCACCCAGTGCCACGCTGGCTACTGACACGCCGACGCCCATCGTGTGGTCGGACAGTCCGACTTCGCAGCCGAACAGTTCGCGCAGGTGCGGGATGGTCAGGATGTTGGTATTTGCAGCCGTGGCCGGATAAGTGCTGGTGCACTTGAGCAGGATTAAATCTTTGCAGCCCGCCTCACGCGCAGCACGAACGGTTTCATCCAGTTCGGCCACGGTAGCCATGCCGGTGGAAATGATCAGCGGCTTACCGGTGGCGGCCACACGGCGGATCAGCGGCAAATCGGTATTCTCAAACGAAGCAATCTTGTAACACGGCACATCCAGGCTTTCGAGAAAGTCCACCGCAGTATCATCGAACGGGGTGCTGAAGGCGATGATGCCCAGTTCCCGCGCTCTATCAAAAATCGGTTTGTGCCATTCCCACGGAGTGTAGGCATCGCCGTAGAGATTGTAGAGCGAGGTGCCCGCCCAAAGGCTTTGGGGGTCGCTGATATGGAATTCGCGTTCATCCAGATTAATCGTCATCGTGTCTGGTGTGTAAGTCTGTATTTTCAGCGCATGCGCGCCTGTCTTGGCTGCTGCCTCGACGATTTCCAGTGCCCGCTCCAGCGACTGGTTATGGTTGCCGGACATCTCGGCGATGACAAAAGGAGGATGCCCGAGTCCAATGGCTCTTCCCGCGAGAGTTATCTCTTTGCTATTGCTCATCTTCGACTTTCTCAATTTTGATCAAATATCGTTTGCCTCGGTAATCGAAAAACGCCGGGTATCTTTTCGAGTCAACAACACGAAGCAAATCGAATTGTTCGGCAATTGTCTTGTCTGGATCAAGCTGACTGTCTGCCGGTGACCTTTTTGGCATATATGGCCCGGAATCACCTGTTTGCTGAATCGGTTTGATAGCCACAAATTGCTCGACTGCCTGCGCCATAAGCAACAACTCTGCCGCAAACAATTTTGCATTGATTTCCGGCAGGAGTTCATGATCTTCAATAGTGAATCTTGTCTTTAGCCATAT
>JAIOJM010000321.1 GCA_019911785.1 Sulfuricella sp.
AATACCGGACATGCCGAAGCGGTGCGCATCCAGTTCAATCCGGAGCAGGTTTCCTATCAGCAGCTGCTGCAAGTGTTTTTCAGCGTGGCGCACGACCCCACCCAGCTCAACCGCCAGGGCCCGGATGTCGGCAGCCAATACCGCTCGGCGATTTTTTACACCAGCACCGAGGAGCAGAAAATGGCGCAAGGCGCCATCCAGCAACTCACCGCCGCGCGCACTTTTTCTGCGCCCATCGTCACGCAAGTCGTGCCGCTGCAGCAGTTCTATCCCGCCGAGGAGTACCACCAGAACTATCTGGCCTTGCATCCCAACCAGCCTTATATCGTCATCCACGACAAGCCGAAGCTGGAGCAATTGCGCAAGCGATTCCCCGCGTTGTACCAGTAAGTTCAACCTCGCGCCATGACCTGGCCGCATCGGAAAATACTTTCAGGCATGGCGCGGCGACTTACAAGAACAAGAAGGAGTTTTTATGCCGCAATTTCCCTGGTACAACACCATCCGCTTCCGGGTAAGCCTCGCGCTGTTCGTTCTCTTCGCCCTCCAGGCAGGCACCGCTGGCTTCACCCTGTATGAAGTGGATCTGCGCAAACATGACTACGAGATCCTCAACCTCGCCGGGCAGACACGGGTCATTAGCCATACCATGGCGCACCAGTCGCGCAACTACCTGAAAGAGAACGCGATCATCGCCGTAACCAGCCAGCGCGACTCCGGCCTCTACTCCCGGAATCTGCAGCAGAGCATGGCGCTCTACGACAAAATCATCAGCGGCTTCCGCAACCGCCGCCTTGACCCGGAAATCACCGGGCTTGCCGAGCCGCTGACGTGCAGCTGGGATCAGCACTCCCGCAATCAGCTGGATGTCAGCGCGGCAGCATGGGAAAACTTTCGCAGTGGCGTGCAGCTCGCGCTCGACGCCAACCCCTCCCACCCCGACATTGCCGCCGCCCGCTACGCAGTACAACACGGCGAAGAACTGGCCCGCTCCTCGGATAACCTGAGCCGCGCTTTCCAGCACATGATGGAAGGCAAACTCGCCACGATTCGCCTCTTCAACCAGCTGGCCTTCATTGCCACCGCTTTGCTGACGGCATTGATCGCCATCCTGGTATACCGCAAGATACTGCGCCCGCTCACCCTCACCGTAGACGGATTTTCCCGAGTGGCCAACGGCGACCTGGGCTATCAGGTGCCTCTGGTGGTGGATAACGAGATTGGCCGCATGACGCAGGCCTTCAACCGGCTTTCTGACCGGATGCGCGGCCTGTTTCGCCTCACCGACCGCATCAACCGGGGTACCAACCTGCACGATGCGCTCAAGTTCATCTGCGAGGAGTTTCGCACCTTCCTGCCGGTGGAATGGGTAGGCGTGCTGCTGCTCACCCCGGACCGCCGCCAGGTTGCACTGGAACGGCTCTACAGCGAATCCCCCAGCAGCCTGCGGGAAAACGACCATTTCGAATTTGCGCTCGGCGCACCGGAAGCCGCGCTGGCCAAAGGGAACGCCCTGGCTGTCGACGACCTGGACGCCTTCTCCAGCGACAAAAGCCCTGCGTTCCTGTCTGCCAGACTGGCGCGCGATGGCAAACGCTCGGCCCTGTTTGTCCCCTTGAAGCAAGGCGGTGGAGGCGAAGCGGTACTGGTGTTCGCTTCTTCCCAGGCGGGTGCCTATACCCCGGAGCATGTGGAATTTCTCACCAACCTCGCCGCCCAGATTGCCCATATCCTGGAAAAAACCATCGTCATGGAAGGATTGATCGTGGCCGCAGTGGAGGGCCTGGCAAAACTGGCGGAAAGCCGCGACCCGGAAACCGGCGACCATCTGGTCCGGATGAGCCTTTATTCCGCCATCCTCGCCGAAGAGCTGGGCAAGGATAGCGTTCACTGCGAGCGCATCACGCCGGCTTATGTACGGGACGTATTCCGTTTCGCCCCGATGCACGACATCGGCAAAGTCGGCATCCGCGACGATATCCTGCTCAAGCCGGGGCGCCTGGACCCGGACGAGCGTACCGAGATGGAGCGCCACCCGGTCATCGGCGGACAGGTATTGCGCCGTAGCGAGGAGCAAATGAATGCCCTCGGCCACAGCATCTTCCAGATCGGGATCGAGATCGCCGAAGGCCATCACGAGAAATTTGACGGCAGCGGCTATCCCGGTGGTCTGGCAGGCGAAGCCATCCCTCTCGCGGCGCGCATCATCGCCGTAGCCGATGTGCTGGATGCCCTCACCTCGAAACGCCCCTACAAGGAAGCGTGGCCGATGGGAAAAGCCCTGGAGACCATCGACAACGATGCAGGCAAGCACTTCGATCCGGCCGTGGTAGCGGCCCTGCACCGGGCGCTGCCCCGCGTGATGGAGATATACGAGCGCCTGAAGCACGTCTGATGAGCATGGCGCATCTGGTATCATAGCGCCATGCTCAATATCCAGAATCTGACCTACCTTCAAGGCGGCATACCGCTGTTCCAGCAGGTGAATTTGCAGGCTTTCGCCAACCAGCGCATCGGCCTGGTGGGCAAGAACGGCTGCGGCAAATCCACCCTGTTCCGCCTGATCCGCGGCGAACTCAAGCCCGACAGCGGTGAAATCTCCCTGCAAGCCGGCAAGACCCTGGCCTATGTCGAACAGGAAATCGCCAACTCCACGCAATCCGCGCTTGAATTCGTGCTCGACGGCGATGTCCATCTGCGCCAGCTGGAAAAAACCCTGGCGCGGGAACAGCATGACGCCGCCTGGTTCGACGCGCAGCACCGCTTCGAGGCTATCGACGGCTATGCCGCCAAGGCGCGCGCAGCACAGCTCCTGAACGGGCTGGGCTTCGCCAACGATGCCTTGGAGCGCCCGGTGACGAGCTTCTCCGGCGGCTGGCGCATGCGCCTCAATCTCGCCCGCGCGCTAATGCATCGGGCCGATTTGCTGCTGCTCGACGAGCCCACCAACCACCTCGACCTCGAAGCCATCCTCTGGCTCGAACAATACCTGGCGCGCTACCCCGGCAGCATTCTGCTGGTCTCGCACGACAGGGAATTTCTCAACGCCACCGTCAACCGCATCGCCCACGTCCACGACTGCGTCATCGACAGCTATGCCGGCGACTACGACGACTTCGAACGCGCCCGCGCTGAAAAAATCGCCCAGCAAAACCAGGCTTTCCAGACGCAACAGGCAAAGATTGCCCACCTCGAAGATTTCGTCCGCCGCTTCCGTGCCAAGGCCACCAAAGCCAAGCAGGCGCAAAGCCGCGTCAAGGCGCTGGAGCGGCTCACGCGCATCGCCCCGGCCCACGTCGCTGACGGCCATTTCGAGCTGGAGATCGAGGCGCCGGAGCGCGGCCCCGACCTGCTGCTGCGCGCCGAAGGCATGGGCTTCGCCTATGGCGACAAGAACCTGTTCCAGAACGTCGACCTGGCGCTGCGCGCCGGCGCGCGCATCGCCCTGCTGGGGCCGAACGGCGCCGGGAAATCCACCCTGATCAAGCTGCTGGTGGGCGAACTCCAGCCCACCTCGGGAAAGCTGGAAATCACCCCGGATATCCGCATCGGCTACTTTGCCCAGCATCAACTGGAAAATCTGGACAGCGCGGCCACACCGCTGCAGCACATGGAACGGCTGGCTCCCAAGGAAACGACGCTGGCGCTGCGCACCTTCCTCGGCCGCTTCGGCTTGGCCGGAAACAGCGAGGATCGCCCGGTGGATAGTTTTTCCGGCGGCGAAAAAAGCCGCCTGGCGCTCGCCCTGCTGGCTTGGCAAAAACCGCATCTGCTGCTGCTCGACGAGCCCACCAACCATCTCGATCTGGACATGCGCGACGCCCTCACCCTGGCGCTGGAGGAATACACCGGTGCGGTGGTGCTGGTGTCCCACGACCGCAGCCTGATCCGCGCCGTGGCCGACGAGTTGTGGCTGATTGCCGACGGCGAAGCGAAGCTGTTCGACGGCGACCTGGAAGACTACAAAAGCTGGATCGAAACCCGCCGCCCGCGCGAGACGGTTGCAACTCCGGAAAAACCCCGCCAGGAAGCCGCGCCCAAGCCGAAGAAGAAGGCGCTGCTATCCAGGCAAGGCAAGCTCGAAGCCGAGCTGGCGACAATCCAGGCGGAGCTATCCGAAATCCACCGCCAGCTGGCCGACCCGGCCACCTATGCCGAATGCAGCGGCGACGAAATCGGCAGCCTGAATGCCCGGCGCGAGAGCCTGGAAGCCAAGGCTGCGAAGCTGGAGGAAAGCTGGCTGGAACTGGAAATGGCGCTGGAAGAGGCGGTTTGACAACTAAAAACGGCTTCCTCAAGGATGCCGATCACTCTTGATCCCAGATTATCCATACATTAGAGCCAAAACTCCGCTGTGGGAGCGGCGCCAGCCATCCCCTTAATCCCCTCCCGCAAGCGGGAGGGGAGACGATCGCTAAGGTTGGGATGGGGGTTGGCCGCGATTTGCGGCCGCATTCGCGCCCAAATCCCATCCCCATCCTAACCTTCCTGTATAGACCGGACACATAGGTAACACTTGTTCGGAGACATGGTGGACGGGTTAAACATCAATTTCCCCGCCCCTTTTTAAGAGTAATCGACGATTCCTTGAGCGAGATGATCGCCACATGATGAACGCCGAAATACACTTCCAAGCAGTCGTCGGATCGGGTTTGGCGCAAAGCGACGGGATAGCCGCTAAACGCTTGGCCCAAGACGTACAGCTTGTTCTTGTAGCTCAACTCGCCTTTGCCCTGCACTTTGCGCACAATGTCGCCACTGCCGTATTCAAACTCGGGCAATTGTTCGGGATAAGGCCTGGTGCTGGACTCGTAGCGCGTGGCTGGCGTGTTCATGCCGAGTGCTTCGTGAGGTCGTTCCTGGTTATAGATCGGCAGCCATTCGTCGAATTTCTGTTGCGCGTGCGCCAAATCCCGGAACGCTTGGCCTTGCAGGACTTCTGCCTTCAAGGTGCGATGGAAGCGCTCGTCCTTGCCTTGCGTTTGCGGGTGGTAGGGCCGCGAATGCGAGACCTTGATCCCCATGCGTATCAGCCACAATTCGAAGCGTGTGTAACATTCCGGGTCGCCCCACGGTGCGCCATTGTCCATGGTCATTCGCCAAGGCAGGCCATAGCGCCGGAAGGTCTGAATAAGCTGTTGCTGGGTGGATGCAGCCCGCTCGTCGCCCTGCGCGCCCAAGCACAGTACGTATCGCGAATGGTCGTCCAATACCGTCAACGGGTGGCAACGCCCGGCGCCAGTGGCAAAATGGCCCTTGAAATCCATTTGCCACAAGTCGTTGGGCTGGGCATGTTCGAAGCGCTGCCAAGCTTGGTGCGCGGCGCTTTCGTCGGTGCTGATTTGCCCATTGCGCTTCAATATCGCATGGATGGTAGAAGCCGACGGCAACCCTGTCGCGCCGCGATCCTCAACCCAGCGCTTGAGCTTGCGCGCGCCCCAGCGAGGGTGGGCTTCGCGAGCTTCCAATATCCGAGCTTCCAGCGTTTCATCGGTGCGCAATGGACTGTTCTGCGGACGGCGCGAATGATTCCCCAACCCGGCTTCACCCTCCCCTTGAAAGCGCCCAAGCCATTTGTAAGCCGTCGTCGGGCTGATCTCGTAACGCCGACACAGTTCTCGCAAATTCGCTCCTTCTTTATTCGCCAACAAGACAAACTCCTTCCTCTGCTCCATGACCGACAGTTCCTTCCACGGCATTTCGATTCCTCGGAATTGAAAACCGTAAAGTGTCCACCATGTCTCCGAACATGTGTCCATTATGTACTCGGTCTATACACCTTCCCCTTGAAGGGGAAGGAACGATCGCCCTCTCTCCCTGTGGGAGAGAGTTGGAGAGAGGGTTCGCGGCGCTCCTTGTATTATTGCTTTGCATTGAATTAGACGGTGTTGTGCAAGATAGCGCAGTCCGTCGGAACCGAGTAGTAAATCTTGAGGGGCACCTCAAGACTGAGCGACTGGATGCTGTGCCGCTCCTTTGGCCTTGA
>JAIOJM010000322.1 GCA_019911785.1 Sulfuricella sp.
GAGAATGCCCAGCGCAAGGTGGAGGCGCGCAACTTCGACATCCGCAAGCAGCTGCTGGAGTACGACGACGTTGCCAACGACCAGCGCAAGGTGATCTACGCCCAGCGCAACGAGTTGCTGGAGGCCGACGATATTTCCGAAACCGTCCAGGCGATGCGCGAGGACGTGGTCAACGACCACATCAGCCAGTACATCATGCCGGAAAGCATGGAAGAACAGTGGGACGTGGCGGGGCTGGAGAAGTCGCTGCACGCCGAATGGCAGCTGGTTCTGCCGCTACGCGAGTGGCTGGATAAGGAGTCCAGCCTGGACGAACACGGCCTGCGCAAACGCATCATCGATGCGGCCAACGCCCAGTACCAGCACAAGCTGGAATCGGTCGGCGCCGAAACCATGCACCACTTCGAGCGCGCAGTCATGCTGCAAAGCCTGGACACCCACTGGCGCGAGCATCTGGCGGCGCTGGACCATCTTCGCCAGGGCATCCATCTGCGCGGTTACGCCCAGAAAAATCCGAAGCAGGAATACAAGCGCGAAGCGTTCGAGCTGTTCTCCGACATGCTCGACCGCATCAAGCGCGAGGTCACCCAGATCGTGCTGACCGTGCAGATCCGCAGCGAAGAGGACGTGGAAGCGGTGGAAGCCCAGCCGCAACCGTCCAATGTCCAATATCACCACGCCGATTACGACGAGGCGCTGGGCGGGGCTGACGAGGGTGCAGAGGGTGAGGAGCATCACCCCTTCGTCCGCGCCGGCGACAAGGTCGGCCGCAACGATCCCTGTCCGTGCGGTTCGGGCAGGAAGTACAAGCAGTGCCATGGCAAGCTCAGCTGATTGCTGAGATTTGGCAGGAACAGAAAGGCCGGCAACTAGCCGGCCTTTCTGTTTCTTCTGCGGACGCCGGCTGTTAAAATGTCGCAATCGCAATGACCTTTCTGGAAGCGCCATGCCCGTCAATCTCACTCCGCCCAACCCCGATCAACTGCTGCCCGTCAAAGGCATCGACCTCGGCATCGCCGAAGCCGGTATCAAGAAGGCCAATCGCAAGGATTTGCTGGTGATGCGGCTGGGCGAGCAGGCCCGGGTGGCGGGGGTGTTCACGCAGAACCGCTTCTGTGCCGCGCCGGTGGTTCTGTGCAAGAGCCACTTGGCGGCTGGCAAGGGCATCCGCGCGCTGGTGGTGAACACCGGCAATGCCAACGCCGGCACCGGCGAAGAGGGGTTGAATCGCGCCCGGCGGACATGCGTCGAGGTGGCGAAGCTGCTGGGTTGCGCGGAGGAACAGGTGCTGCCTTTTTCCACCGGCGTGATCCTGGAGCCGCTGCCGGTAGAGAAGATTGTTGCCGGCCTGCCGGCGGCAGTGGCTGACCTCAAGGAAAGCAACTGGTTCAACGCTGCGCAGGCGATCATGACCACCGACATCGTGTCCAAGGCGGTGTCGAAGCAGATCAGGCTGGGCGACGCGACGGTCACCGTCACCGGCATCGCCAAGGGTTCCGGCATGATCCATCCCAACATGGCGACCATGCTCGGCTATGTCGCCACCGACGCGGCGCTCAGCCAGCCCCTGCTGGAGGCGCTGGTGCGCCATGCCGCCGACCGTTCCTTCAACTGCATCACGGTGGACGGCGATACTTCCACCAATGATTCCTTCATGCTGATCGCGACCGGCGAGTCCGGCGTGCCGGAAATCACCGATGCGGCAAGTACTCACTACGCCGCACTGCGCGATGCGGTCACCGAGGTGTCGCAAACGCTGGCCCAGGCCATCGTCCGGGACGGCGAGGGCGCGACCAAGTTCATCACCATCGCCGTCGAGGGGGGCGCCACGGAGGCGGAATGCCGCCAGGTGGCGTATGCCATCGCACACTCGCCCCTGGTCAAGACCGCCTTTTTCGCCTCTGATCCCAATCTGGGGCGGATACTTGCCGCCATCGGCTATGCCGGCATTGCCGATCTGGAAGTGGACAGGCTCAAGCTCTATCTGGGCGATGTGCTGGTAGCGGAACATGGCGGCCGCGCGGCGAGCTATCAGGAGCAGGACGGCCAGCGGGTGATGAAGGAGCCCGAGATCACCGTGCGGGTTCAGCTCGGTCGGGGTTCGGCCGCGGCCACCGTATGGACCTGCGACTTCTCTTATGATTACGTCAAGATCAATGCAGAGTACCGAAGCTGATGGCGAGCATTCTGGAAGTCGCCGCCGCCGTCGTGCAGCGGCCCGATGGCGAGTTTCTATTGGCGGAGCGTCCGGCGGGCAAGCCTTATGCCGGATGGTGGGAGTTTCCCGGCGGCAAGATCGAAGCGGGCGAGTCGCCCTACCATGCTCTGGTGCGTGAACTGCACGAGGAGCTGGGGATCGAGGTGGATGTGGCGCATCCCTGGCTGACCCGCGTTTATTCCTACCCCCATGCCACGGTGCGGCTGCATTTCTTTCGCGTGGTGAGCTGGCACGGCGAGCCTCATGGCAAGGAAAACCAGCGCCTTTCCTGGCAACATCCCGATGCGGTGGCCGTGACGCCGCTATTGCCGGCCAATGGACCGGTTCTGCGCTCGCTTGTGTTGCCCCCGGTGTGTGCGATTACTCATGCCGCCGAGCTTGGCGTGGAGGTGTTTCTGGAGCGGCTTCAGGCTGCGCTGCAGCAGGGGGTGAAACTGATCCAGGTGCGAGAGAAGGCCATGGACGCGGCAACATTGCGCGCTTTCGCCGCCGAGGTGGTGCGGCGGGCGCATGCTCACGGCGCGCGCGTGGTGATCAACGGCGATGCGGCCCTGGCCCGGGAGGTCGGGGCGGATGGGGTGCAACTGAATTCGGCACAGCTGATGGCGCTGACGGCCCGGCCGGAGGTGGAGTTGGTGAGCGCTTCCTGCCATGACAGACGCGAACTGGAACGGGCTGCCGAACTGGAGCTGGATTTTGCGTTGCTGTCGCCGGTGCTGCCGACCCTGAGCCATCCCGGAGCGCCGGCTCTGGGCTGGGAGGGTTTTGCGCGCCTGGTAAAGGATTTGCCGATGCCGGTCTATGCGCTGGGCGGGGTCTCTCGCGCCGACCTGGACCAAGCGTGGCAGCATGGCGCTCATGGAATCGCCATGTTGCGCGGGGCATGGTAGACAATGGAATGAACATGAAAAAAATCTGGCCTTTCCTGCTATTGCTCCTGCCGGTGCTGCTGGCGCTGGGCTTGCCCCGCCTTATTGGCGGCGATGCCGGCGGGCCGATATTGACGGCGCACTGCCCGGACCTGGTTCAAGGTTGCCAGGTGCCGTTCGGGGAGAGGCGGGTGGAAGTCAGGTTTCTGTCCGCCCCAACGCCCCTCAAGCGGTTCGATCTGGTGGTGAAGGCGCCGGATGCCGGACAGGTCGCCGCCGATTTCGCCATGCAGGGCATGGATATGGGGCCAAATCGTTACGTATTGCAGCGTACAGCAGATGGGGCATGGCATGGAAAGATCGTATTGCCGGTATGTGTCAGCGGCACCAGCAATTGGACCATGACGCTGGAGCTGGATGGCGTGAAGCGGCAAATCCCCTTTGTCGCGGTCAAGCAGTAGGGATTAGTTGAGATTCTCGCCCTTTTCCGGCTCTTCCTCGGCCAGCGGGATACGATAGCCCTCCTTCGCCCACTCGCCGAGGTCTATCAGCTTGCAGCGCTCCGAGCAGAACGGGCGGAATGGGTTTTTCGGGCTGAAGGGCGCGGGATTGCCGCAAATCGGGCAGGGGACGGAGGGAGAGGGTTTTTCAGGGGTAGTCATGTGCGGTAATGCCAGGTATTGATTGCCTGGCTTAAAGGTTGCAAAGGGTCAGATCAAATTCGACATCGGTGTCGCATCCCCGTGGTTTCTGGGTGCCGCCCAGAGCGGTGAAGCGGATGTTGATCGCGTATTTGTTGGCACTGATTTCGGGGAAGCAGGGCAAGTTGCGTGCGACCGAGATGCGCAGCATCTGCGCCACCCTGCCGCTCAGCATCTGTTGAAATGCGCCTTGCTGTGCGGTGTGGTGGCTGGATCTGCCACTGTCGCGCAGCATCCGCAGGATGATCCTCAATCCATCCCGGATCGGCAGCATCGGCGCCAGCCATTCCGCCAGATTCTGACGGCGCAGACTTTCATCCTGGTTCAGCCAGAAATGATAGGAGGGCAGGTCGAATTCGCATACTCCGCCGGGGATGGAGGTGCGCTGCTTGATGCTCATCAGCCACTCATTCTCGCGCAGGTGCTGGCCGACCTTGCCGGGCAGGCTGTGCAGACGGCCGGCGACATTGTCGATATCGCGCAGCACTTCATTCAAGGCTTCTTCCGAAATGGCGGGATTGTTGCGCAGGGCTTCCAGGGTTTGCTTCTGCCGCTCCAGTTCCTGGAGCAGGTCGGATTTTAGATCGGCGCGGCAGGAAACTTCCAGAATTTCGAACACAACCAACAGTGCGGCGTGGTGGTCCATCTGATGCGACTGGGAGGAAAAGTAATGCGCTTTGGCATAGAGATCCTCCAGTCGCAGGAGAGTGCGAATCCGCTCATTAAGAGGGTGGTCGTAGGAGATCACGGTCGGGTGTGGAGTCGGTGAAATTCAATTCTGCAGAATTATAAGCGATCTGACAATAATTTGTATTAACATAATTACATGAAACTTTAACTGTTTTGATTTTTAGCGAAGTGGCTTCAGGCCCGCCGCTGTAATGCCAGTGCCAAGTAACGCTGATGCAGTTCCTTGACATGCTTTTCGAGATCGGCGTGGTCGCCCCGGTTCGACAGGGTGTCATCGGCTTGTTTGATGCGCTCCGCGCGAGGCGTCTGGTGAGCCATGATGGTGCGCACATCTGCGGCGGAAAGCTGGCTACGGGACATAGTCCTGGAGATTTGCTGATTTTCATCGCAATCCACCACCAGTACCCTGTCAACCAGATCGCGGTATGCACCGGTCTCAAAAAACAGCGGGATCACCAGCACCAGATAGGGCCCCTGCGCCTCAGCCATTTCCGAGATGACCTGTTGTTTGATCAGGGGGTGGAGTAGCGTTTCCAGTTTTTCCTTGGCGGCATGATCGGAAAACACCTGTTTGCGCAACCTGGCACGGTCGAGGTTTCCATCCGGCAACTGGTAGCTGGGCCCGAACTGCTCGATGATGGCGGCAAGGGCCGGAGCGCCTTTTGCCGTCAGGCGATGCGCGATCTCGTCGGTGTCGATGACGGCGGCGCCCAGGGCGGAAAAAATTCTGGCGACGCTGCTTTTGCCGCTGCCGATACCGCCGGTGAGGCCGATAACCAGCATCCCCTAAAGCCCGAGATAAGCCTGGGTGATTTGCTTTCCCCACAGCAGGGCGATCAGGCCGCCACCCGCGAGGTAGGGGCCGAAGGGGATCGGAATCTGGCGGCCATGGCCGGCAAACAGGATCAGTGAAATGCCGACCACCGCGCCGACCAGAGAAGACAGCAGGATGACCAGCGGCAGCATCTGCCAGCCCAGCCATGCGCCGATTGCGGCAAGCAGCTTGAAATCTCCGTAGCCCATGCCTTCCTTTTTTGTGGCCAGCTTGAACAGCCAGTAAACGCTCCACAGCGACAGGTAGCCCACCACCGCCCCGACCAGGGCGGAGTCCAGGTCGGTGAAGAAGCCGTTGAGATTGAGCAACAGGCCGAGCCAGATCAGGGGTTGGGTGATGCTGTCCGGCAGCAGTTGGGTGTCGAAGTCGACGAAGGTCAGTGCGATCAGTGCCCAGGTGAAGAGCAGGGCGGCCAGGGCGGTCGGCCCGAAGCCGAAACGCCAGGCGATGTAACCGCTGATAATGCCGGTAAGGGCTTCGACGATGGGGTAACGTGGGCTGATCGGGGTCTTGCAGTGTGCGCAGCGGCCGCGCAAAATCAGCCAGGAAATCACCGGAATGTTTTCCCATGCCGAAATCATGTGGCCGCAGGAAGGGCAGGCCGAGCGCGGAACCACCAGATTGTAGGGTGCGGCGGGCGGGGCTCCTTCTCCGTCCAGAGTGCTGCATTGCTCGCGCCACTCGCGTTCCATCATCCTGGGAAGGCGATGGATGACGACATTCAGGAAGCTGCCGACCATCAGGCCGAGGAACGCGGCCACGCTAACGTACAGCGCCTGGGAGGATTGCAGGGGTTCGAAGATCATTTGAGTCCTGTTTTTAAACCACCTGGCCCATCTTGAAGATCGGCAGATACATGGCGACGACCAGGCCGCCGATAAGCACGCCCAGAACCACCATGATTATCGGTTCCATCAGGCTGGAAAGCGCGTCCACGGCATCGTCCACTTCGGCTTCGTAAAAATCGGCCACCTTGGAGAGCATGGAGTCCAAAGCGCCCGACTCCTCGCCGATGGCGACCATTTGCAGCACCATGTTGGGAAACAGATTGCTGTTCTGCATCGCCACCGTCAGGCTGGTGCCGGTGCTGACCTCGCTCTGGATTTTTTTCGTGGCATCAAGATACAAGGCGTTGCCGGCGGCGCCGCCGACCGAGTCCAGTGCCTCGACCAGCGGCACGCCGGCGGCAAACATGGTGGACAGGGTACGGGTCCAGCGCGCGATAGTGGCTTTCTCGATCACCGGGCCAAAAACAGGCAGTTGCAGGGACAGCCGGTCCATGAAGTACTGCATTTTCTTCGAGCGTTTCCAGGTGTAGAAAAAGAGCTGGAGTGCGCCATAGATTGAGCCAAAAATCGCCCACCACCAGGCAACGAAAAAGTCGGATATGGCCATCACCACCAGCGTCGGGGTGGGCAAATCGGCGCCGAAGTTGGTGAACAGTTCCTTGAAGGCCGGCACCACGAAGATCATGATGATTGCGGTGATGACGAAAGCGACGACCAGAATGGAGATGGGATAGAACAGCGCCGATTTGATCTTGCCTTTGATGGCGAGAATCTTTTCCTTGTAGGTGGCGAGGCGATCCAGCACCGTGTCGATAATGCCCGCCTGTTCGCCAGCGTTGACCAGGTTGCAGTACAGCGTGTCGAAATACAATGGGTATTTGCGGAATGCCTGGCTCATGCTGCTACCGGTTTCGATATCGGCCTTGATGTTGCCAAGCAGCTTCGATACGGCCGGGTTGCTGTGCCCTTTGCCGACAATGTCGAAGGCCTGGAGCAGCGGCACGCCCGCCTTCATCATGACTGCCAGCTGCCGTGTGAACAGGGAGATGTCTTTTTCAGTGACTTTCTTGCCGCGGCCGAAGCGGCCTTGTTTTTTAACCTTGAGAACGGTGATGCCCTGGCGTCGCAGCATGGCACGCACTACCGCCTCACCCGGTGCGCTCATCTCGCCCTTTACGGCTTTGCCTTTTTTATCCGTTCCCTCCCAAGCGAAGAGGAGGTCTTTCACCGCTTCCTTTTTTTTTGCGACGGCCATGCTTACCCCTTTAAACGTTGGTGACGGCTTCGATTTCTTCCAGCGTCGTCAGTCCGGCCTTTACTTTGAGCAGGCCGGACTGACGCAGATCACGTACGCCTTCGCGCTTTGCCTGGTCGGCGATGTCATGCGCGGTGCCGTTTTTCATGATGATGCGGCTCATTTCGTCGCTGATCGGCATGACCTGGTAGATGCCGACTCGCCCCTTGTAGCCGGTGCCCTTGCAGATTTCGCAACCGACATGGCCATAAGGCTGCCAGCTGCCGTCGAGATCTTCCTCGGTATAGCCGGCGCGCAATAGTGCCTCCCTGGGAATGTCGATGGGCTGTTTGCACTTGCACAGGCGCCGCGCCAGGCGCTGTGCGGTAATCAGGATCACTGCGGAGGCGATGTTGAAAGGGGCGACGCCCATATTCATCAGGCGGGTCAAGGTGGCGGGTGCATCGTTGGTATGCAGGGTGGACAGAACCATGTGGCCGGTTTGCGCTGCCTTGATGGCGATGTCCGCCGTTTCCAGGTCGCGGATCTCACCCACCATGATGACATCCGGATCCTGACGCAGGAAGGCCCTGAGCGCTGCAGCGAAATTCAGTCCGGCCTTGTCGTTGACGTTGACCTGGTTGACGCCGGGAAGGTTGATCTCGACAGGGTCTTCCGCGGTGGAGATGTTAATGCCCGGTTCGTTCAGGATATTCAGGCAGGTATAGAGCGATACGGTTTTGCCGCTGCCGGTCGGCCCAGTCACCAGCACCATGCCATAGGGCCGCTTGACGGCATTGAGCAGAAACTCTTTCTGGTCCGGCTCGTAGCCCAATGCGTCAACCCCCAGCGTGGCGATGGTCGGGTCGAGAATCCGCATCACGATTTTCTCGCCGTACAGGGTGGGCAGGGTGCTGACGCGAAAATCGATGGCGCGGTTTTTGGACAGCACCAGTTTCATGCGGCCGTCCTGCGGTATGCGCTTTTCCGAAATATCGAGCTTGGAAATCACCTTGATGCGGGAGGAAAGTTTATCCTTGATCGCCAGGGGCGGCTGCGCTGCTTCATAGAGTATGCCGTCGAGGCGGTAGCGGATACGATAGTATTTTTCGTAGGGTTCGAAGTGGATATCGGATACCCCGGCATTGATCGCATCCAGCAGCATTTTCTGGAGGAAACGGACGACCGGGGCGTCATCAACCTCTGCGCTGGCGCCCTCATCTTTCTGCGCCAGTGCTTCCTCGTCGGTGAATTCCAGGTTGAGGTCTTCGCCAGCCAGATTCTGCAGGGTAGTGTCGGTGGCTTCAGCAATTTTTTCTATCAGCTTGCCGAGTTTGTCGTCCTCCACCACCACCGGTTCAACCGTGAGGCTGGTTTTGAAACGCACATCGTCCAGGGCGCGCAGGTTGGCTGGATCGGAGGTGGCGATGAACAGACGATTGCCGCGCTTTTGCAGGGCCAGAACGCGCCGGCTTCTGATCAGCTTGGCATCGAGCACGTCATTGGGCAGGTGATCCACATCGATGGCAGCCAGGTCCAGCAGGGGAAAGCCGAAGGTCCGCGCAGCAAATTCTGCAACTTCCAGGGGGCTCATTTTTTTGCTTTGCACCAACTGGGCGACAAAGCCGGTCTCAGCGGCGCCGGCCTGGGACTGAATGGCTTCGGCATCGGCTTCCAGCAGGCGCCCGCTTTGTACCAGTGCGTTGGCCAGTCCGCTGAGCTTGGTCGAAGTTGTTGCTGCTGCCATCTGGGGTTGTCCGCTTAGGGATTAAAAACAGCCCAATAATGCACTTGGCAAGTTTTTTTGTAAAGGCGGCGGAGTCTATTCCGAGGCGGATATAAGCGGGAAAATACGCACGACTTTGACGATGCGATCCTGAGTCTGGACGATTTCCAGTGTATGCCCGTTGATTTTGAAGCTGGTGCCGGCTTCCGGGATGTCCTCGAAATGTTCGAGAACCAGGCCATTCAGGGTTTTAGGGCCATCCATCGGCAAATTGAGCTTGAGCTTGCGGTTCAGGTCACGCAGGGAGCAGCCGCCATCGACCAGCCAGCTGCCGTCGTCCTGAGGGTAAATGCCGCCGTGGGCAGTGGGGCGTGAGGCGAATTCGCCGACGATTTCTTCCAGGATGTCTTCCAGGCTCACCAGCCCGAGCAATTCGCCATACTCGTCCACCACCAGGCCGATATGGTGGCGATTTTCCTGGAAGTGCTGGAGCTGGGAAAAAAGCGAGGTGCCGGCGGGAACAAAGTAGGGCTCGCGCAAAATTTCTTGCAATGTTTCGACATCAATTTCCATGTTGCGAACCTGGTGCAGCACGTTGCGAATGTGAACGACGCCGACGATGTTGTCCAGCCTGCCCCGGTACACCGGCAGCCGGGTGTGGTGACTGGTGGCGAGCTGTTCGCGGATCATTTCCTCGGGTGCGTCGAGGTCGATCGCCTCAATCTGGCTGCGCGGGATCATGATGTCGTCGACGGTGACGTTTTCCAGCTCGAACAGGTTGAGGAAAATGCTCTGGTGCTTGGGGGGGATGTAATGGCTCGCTTCCAGCACCAGGGTACGCAGTTCTTCCATGTTGAGGCGGGTGTCGGCGGAGGGCGGTTTCAGGCGCAGCATCCAGAGCAGGGCGCGAACGAACAGGTTGACGAACCACACCACCGGATAAAACAGCCTGAGCAAAGGGGCGAGGATATAGCTGGAGGGGATGGCAATGCGTTCCGGGTAGGCGGCCCCCATGACTTTCGGGGTGATTTCGCTGAACACCAGGATCAGGAAGGTGACGGACAGGGTGCCGATGGTGAGTGCGAATTCGCTCTCGCCTATCAGGCGGACAGTGATCACGGTGACCAGGGCGGCCGCGGCGGCATTGAGCAGATTGTTGCCGAGCAGGATCACGCCGAGCAGTTTGTCTGTTTTTTCCAGCAGTTGCATGGTCAGTTTGGCGCCGCGGTGGCCACGTTTGGCCATGTGCTTTAGCCGGTAGCGGTTGAGCGCCATCATGCTGATTTCAGCGATGGAAAAAAAGCCGGAACCGATCAGCAACAGCAGCAGCGTGGCAAGCAGCAGGCTGGTTGAGATGTCATCCATTTTTAGTTAGGGGTGAGGAGAAAAGAGTGAGGAGTAAAACCGGTTTTGTGGCGTTTTTGATTTTGCTCCTCACTCCTAACTCCTATCGCCTCATTGAATCTCAACGTTGCAGAATGATTTCCAGCACGAACTTGCTGCCGAGGTAGGCCAGCAGCAGCATCGCAAACCCGGCGAGCGTCCAGAGGATGGCGGTGCGGCCGCGCCAGCCGTAAATTCGCCGTCCTCCCAGCAGGGCGGCGTAGATGCCCCAGGAAAGCAGCGCGAACAGCGACTTGTGGCTGAACTGCAGGGGTTTGTGGAAGAGTTCCTCGGAGAACATCACGCCGCTCAGGATGGACAGGGTGAGCAGGACGAATCCCGCCGTGATGATGCGAAACAGCAGCGCCTCCATCGCCAGCAGGGGCGGCAATTTTCCCAGGATGCGCGACAGGGCATGGCCGTGCAGACGGCGCTCCGCCAGGGCCATCAGCACCGCGTGCACTGCCGCGATAGTGAACAGGCTGTAGGCGAGCAGTGAAATCAGCAAGTGAACCTTGAAAAGCGGCAGCTCGGTATGGGCGATGGCGTGCGCTTCCGGAAAAATCAGCGGCAGCAGCAGGCAGATCGCCGCGCCGGGCAATACCAGGGTTTGCAGGCCTTCCATGTTGTAACGGAAGCTGGCGAGCCAGTAGACCAGTACGGTGAGCCAGGAGATCGCCGATACCGTATTGCCGATGCCGAGGTTCAGGCCTGCACCGGGAAACAGGGAGGGTTGCAGCAGCGCGCCATGCAGCGCGAGTGGCACCAGTATGGCAAGACGCCCGGCCGTCGAGGCTGCGGTGCCGTGCTGTGCTAATTCCGGGCCAGCGGGGCGCCAGACCGAGCGCCAGAAAAGCAGGCCGAGCGTGCTGTAAAGCAGAAAGGCTAGGAAATGGAGTGAACCGCTCATTGTGTTGTAAACTTGTCGGCGTATTGTTGCTCTAACCCCAAGTCTACACTATCCGAATTCGGATTAACATTCAGCAGGACATTTTGCCCCCATGTTCGACAATCTCACTCATCGCCTTTCCGGCGTAATCAAAACCCTGCGCGGCCAGGCCCGCCTGACCGAAGCTAACATTCAGGACGCTCTGCGCGAGGTGCGCATGGCCCTGCTCGAGGCGGATGTCGCCTTGCCGGTGGTGAAGGATTTCATTGCCCACGTCAGGGAGCGTGCACAGGGTCAGGAGGTGCTGGCCAGCCTGACGCCGGGCCAGGCCGTGATCGGTATCGTCCATCAGGAAATGGCCAGACTGATGGGCGGCCAGAACGCCGCGCTCAACTTCGCCACGCAGCCGCCCGCGGTAATCCTGATGGCGGGCCTGCAGGGCGCGGGCAAGACCACCACCTCGGCCAAGCTGGCCAAATATCTGCGCGAGCAGATGAAGAAAAAAGTGCTGCTGGCGAGTTGCGACGTTTACCGCCCGGCGGCGATGGAGCAGTTGCGTGCCTTGGCGCAGCAGATCGATACGGATTACTTTGCCGCCGAGGCGGGTCAGAGCCCGGAGCAGATCGCGCTGGCGGCGCGGGATTACGCCGACAAGCATTTCCACGATGTGCTGATCATCGACACCGCGGGTCGTCTGGCGATAGACGAAGCCATGATGGCCGAGATCCAGCGCCTGCACGAAGTGCTCAAGCCGATCGAAACCCTGTTCGTGGTCGATGCCATGCAGGGCCAGGATGCCGTCAATACCGCCAAGGCTTTCAGCGAGGCGTTGCCGCTGACCGGCGTGGTGCTCACCAAGCTCGACGGCGATGCCCGCGGAGGCGCGGCGCTGTCGGTGCGCCAGGTCACCGGCAAGCCGATCAAGTTCGCCGGCGTCGGCGAGAAAGTTGGCGGCCTCGAAGCCTTCCACCCCGAACGCATGGCTTCGCGCATCCTCGGCATGGGCGACGTGCTGTCCCTGATTGAAGAAGCCCAGCGCGGCGTTGACCAGGAAGAAGCGGTCAAGCTGGCAAAGAAAATCAAGTCCGGCAAGAGTTTCGATCTCGAAGATTTCAAGGCGCAGCTGCAACAAATGAAAAAAATGGGTGGTGTCGCCGCCCTGATGGACAAGTTGCCGGCACAGATGGGGCAGGCGGCGGCGGGCATGGCGGACGACAAATCGATCAATCGTATCGAGGGCATCATCAACTCGATGACGCCGGGAGAGCGCCGCAATCCGGCCCTCCTCAAGGCATCGCGCAAGCGCCGCATCGCCGCCGGCGCCGGGGTGCAGGTGCAGGAGGTGAACCGGTTGCTGAGCCAGTTCGAGCAAACCCAGAAAATGATGAAGATGGTCGCCAAGGGCGGGATGGCGAAGATGATGCGGGGCATGAAGGGCATGTTGCCCGGCATGTGACAAACCTAAAAAAAGCTATTGAACCGCAAAGGACGCAAAGGGCGCGAGGTAAGGCAACAGATTTTGGATTGCGGGTGGCTCGCCCAGCGGGCGGAAAGAATGAAGCCATCTGTCCATTTGCTTTCCCTTGCGTTCCTTTGCGCCCTTGGCGGTGAACTGCCGTTTCTTAGGATAAATAATCTTTCTTGCGTTTATTCCAAAACTTAGCGTAAAATGGCCGGCTTTTTAGACTGAATTTTTTAAGGGTGGCATTTATTATGGTTGTGATTCGACTTGCACGTGGTGGTGCCAAGAAGCGCCCGTTTTTCAACGTAGTCGTGGCTGATTCCCGCAATCGCCGTGACGGTAGATTCATTGAGCGCGTGGGTTTCTACAACCCGGTTGCGCATGAAGGTCAGGAAGCTGTGCGCCTCGACAGCGAGCGCATCAGCTACTGGCAGGGGCACGGCGCGTTGCTGTCCGACGCTGTGGCCAAACTCGTCAAGCGTGCCGCAGTCTAAAAACCGGGTAGTCATGGGGCGCATCGCCGCCCCCTTCGGCGTTCTCGGCTGGGTCAAAGTGCAGCCGTTTACCGAAGAAATCGATGGGCTGCTGGATTTTCCTGTCTGGAATCTTGGGCGTGGCGAGCAGTGGCGCGAAGTCAAGGTGCTGGAGTCAGAAGTCCACCACAAGACCCTGGTTGCCAGGCTGGACGGGTGTAATGACCGCGATGCCGCGGCAGCGCTGAAGGGCCTTGAAGTTGCAGTGCCGCGTGAGGCGCTGCCGGAAGCGGCGGAAAATGAATATTACTGGTCCGATCTGATCGGGCTGGAAGTGGTGAATGTCCAGGGTGAAGTGCTGGGCAAGGTGGCGGAACTTCTGGAAACCGGCGCGAATGACGTGCTGGTGGTAGAGGGGGAGCGCGAAAGGCTGCTTCCGTTTACCGCTCAGGTCATCCTCAAAGTCGACCTGGCGGCGGGACGGATCAACGTGGACTGGGGCGCGGATTATTGAATTTCGACGTCATCACCTTGTTTCCGCCGATGTTCGACGCACTTGCCAAACACGGCATCATGCGGCGCGCGCTGGAGCAGGAGCGTTTCCAGTTGCAGTTGTGGAATCCGCGCGATTTCACCGAGGACAACTATCGTACGGTGGATGATCGCCCCTACGGAGGCGGGCCGGGCATGGTTATGCTGGCCGAGCCGCTGGAAAAGGCGATCCTGGCCGCGAAAGAGCGGCAGAAGCAGGCCGGTGTGGCGAACCCGAGGGTGATTCATCTTTCGCCCCAAGGCAAGGTGTTGACCCACCAGCGGGTGATGGAGCTGACCCGGGAGCCCGGTTTGGTGCTGCTGGCGAGCCGTTACGAAGGCGTGGATGAGCGTTTGCTGCGCCATCAGGTGGATGAGGAAATCTCGATCGGCGACTACGTGCTGTCCGGCGGGGAACTGGCGGCGATGGTGCTGATCGATGCCGTCGTCAGGCAGCTGCCGGGCGTGCTCGGTGATGCCGAATCGGCGGTACAGGATTCATTCGTGGATGGGCTGCTGGATTGCCCCCACTATACCCGCCCCGAGGTTTATCAGGGCGAGGCGGTGCCGGAAGTGCTGATGTCCGGGCACCATGCAGAAATTCAACGCTGGCGGTTAAAGCAGGCGTTGGGCAGGACCTGGTTGAGGCGGCCGGATTTATTGGCCGCCCGTCAGTTGACAAAA
>JAIOJM010000323.1 GCA_019911785.1 Sulfuricella sp.
CGTTGCCGATGACGACATGATCTTCGATATCGGCCCCAAATCCGCACAGGAGCTGGTCGACATCATCATGAAGGCCGGCACCGTGGTATGGAACGGCCCGGTCGGCGTGTTCGAGTTCGACCAGTTCGGCGCAGGCACCAAGGCCATCGCCATGGCTATCGCCGAAACCAAGGCATTCACCCTGGCCGGCGGGGGTGACACCATCGCGGCGATCCAGAAATACGACATCTACGACAAGGTGTCCTACATTTCCACCGCCGGCGGCGCCTTCCTCGAGTTCCTCGAAGGCAAAAAGCTGCCCGCCGTGGAATTTCTGGAGCAACGCGCTAAATAACAATGTAGGGTGGGCACGTCTTTGTGCCCACCCTACGCCACTGCCTTATCGGGACTCAGCACTTAACTATATGCAACGTAAAACCAAAATCGTCGCCACTCTCGGCCCCGCTTCCAGCGACCAGGAAGTTCTCAACCGCATGTTGCAGGCCGGGGTGGATGTCGTCCGCTTGAATTTTTCCCACGGCAAGCCCGAAGATCACATCCAGCTGGCCGAAACGGTGCGCGCATTGGCGCGTGCCCGCGGCAAGACGGTCGGCGTGCTGGTCGACCTGCAAGGGCCGAAGATCCGCATCGGAAAGTTCGAGCACGGCAAGGTCACCCTGGCCAACGGCGCCAGCTTCATTCTCGACAGCGACTGCGAACTGGGCAACCAGGAGCGCGTCGGCCTCGATTACAAGGAGCTGCCCCGCGACGTCAGCCGCGGCACCACCCTGCTGCTGGATGACGGCCGCATCGTGATGTGGGTGGAAGAAGTGCGCGGCAATGAAATTTCCTGCACCGTGAAGCAGGGCGGCGTGCTGTCCAACAACAAGGGCATCAACCGCCAAGGCGGCGGGCTCTCCGCCTCGGCGCTGACCGAAAAGGACATGGAAGACATCAAGACCGCCGCCTTGCTGAAGGCCGACTACCTGGCGGTATCCTTCCCGCGCGACGGCGCCGACATGCAACTGGCGCGCAGGCTGATGCAGGCCGCCGGCGGCAAGAGCATGCTGGTGGCGAAGATCGAGCGCGCCGAGGCGATTACCAACCTGGATGAAATCCTCGATGCCTCGGACGTCATCATGGTGGCGCGCGGCGACCTCGGCGTGGAAGTCGGCGATGCCGCCGTGCCCGCCTTGCAAAAGCGCATGATCCGCAAGGCGCGGGAGAAGAACAAGCTCGCCATCACCGCCACCCAGATGATGGAGTCCATGATCAGCAGCCCGATCCCCACCCGCGCGGAAGTTTCCGACGTGGCCAACGCGGTGATCGACGGCACCGACGCAGTGATGCTGTCGGCCGAAACCGCTGCCGGACAATACCCGGTCGAGGCGGTGGCGGCCATGGACCGGGTGTGCATCGAGGCGGAAAAGGAATACGAGACCGCCTTCAGCAAGCGTCGCCTGAGCATGCAGTTCGACCGGGTGGACGAATCCATCGCCATGGCGACCATGTACACCGCCTACCATTTGCAGGTCAAGGCCATCGCCGCCCTGACCGAATCCGGCTCGACCGCCCTGTGGATGTCGCGGGTCAACCCCGATGTGCCGATCTATGCGCTCACGCCCGAAGTGTCCACGCGCCGCAAGCTTACCCTGTTCCGCGGTGTTTACCCGGTCAACTTCAAGCCCGCCACGCAGGAACGCGAACTGGTCCTGCTTGAAGCCGAAGATGAATTGCGCCGCCGCGGCGCGGTGAGGGACGGGGACCTGATCGTGCTGACCATCGGCGAACCGATCGGCAAATCCGGCGGCACCAACACCATGAAGATCGTCAAGGTGGGCGAAAGCCGAAAAACTTCAAATCAGTAAGGAGTGAAGGGTAAGGAGTGAGGAGTAAAGTCAAAAACGGAGCGGGGTTGTTTTACTCCTCACTCCTATCTCCTAACTCTTCACGTTTTCAATAAATTTAATCACCCTTAGCAGGAGGAAATATGGCATTAGTATCCTTGCGTCAACTTCTCGATCACGCCGCGGAAAATGGCTACGGCCTGCCGGCGTTCAACGTCAACAACCTGGAGCAGGTCCAGGCGATCATGCAGGCCGCCGACGAGTGCAACAGCCCGGTGATCATGCAGGGTTCGGCCGGCGCGCGCAAATACGCCGGCGAGGCTTTCCTGCGCCACCTGATCGACGCCGCTGTGGAAGCCTACCCGCACATCCCGGTGGTGATGCACCAGGATCACGGCGCTTCCCCGGCCGTGTGCATCAACGCCATCCGTTCCGGCTTCTCCAGCGTGATGATGGACGGCTCCCTGAACGAAGACGGCAAGACCCCGTCCAGCTTCGAATACAACGTCGAAGTCACGCGCAAGGTGGTGGAAATGTCCCATGCTGTCGGCGTTTCCGTCGAAGGCGAGCTGGGCTGCCTGGGGTCGCTGGAATCCGGCCACGGCGAGAAGGAAGACGGCCACGGCGCGGAAGGCGTGCTGACCATGGATCAACTGCTGACCGACCCCAATGAAGCCGCCGAATTTGTCAAAGCCACCGGCGTAGATGCCCTGGCCATCGCCATCGGCACCAGCCACGGCGCCTACAAGTTCACCCGTCCGCCCACCGGCGACGTGCTGGCGATTTCCCGCATCAAGGAAATCCACGCCCGCATCCCCAACACCCA
>JAIOJM010000034.1 GCA_019911785.1 Sulfuricella sp.
CCATCGCCTTGCACCTCTATATGGGTACACTCCAGGCCTTGTTCAATATATGTTTTAACGTTTTCAGGTGTTGGCATGTCAATTCCGTAATTTATAGCCGCTCTTGAGCAGAGCCAAAGTCGCCAATGATAATGCCAAAAAGCAGGCGCCGACAATCAATAACCCCAACTCCGGAGAAACATCCGAGACACCGAAGAAGCCATAACGGAACCCGTCGATCAGGTAGAAAAACGGGTTGTAACGCGACAGCGCCTGCCAGAAGGGCGGCAGGGAGTGGATCGAGTAGAACACGCCGGACAGGAAAGTCAGCGGCATGATGATGAAATTTTGCACCGCCGCCATCTGGTCGTAACTGCCCGCCCACAGCGCCGTAATGATGCCTGCCGCCCCCAGCATGGCACATCCCGCCAGTGCGAATGCCATCATCCACAGGGGATGGGCCATTGCGACCGGCGTGAACCACAGCCCGGCCAGCCCCACCCCGAGGCCAACCACCAGACCGCGCACGATGGCAGCCGCCACATAGGCGGTAAAAAATTCCCAGTAGGCCAGCGGCGGCAATAGCAGAAACACGATATTGCCCGACATTTTCGACTGGATCAGGCTGGAAGAGCTGTTGGCGAAAGCGTTCTGCAACATCGCCATCATCACCAGCCCCGGAATCAGGAAGGCGGTATAGCCGACACCCGGATAAACCTGCACATGCGCTTCCAGTACATGGGAAAAAATCAGCAGATAGAGCAGTGTCGTCACCAGCGGCGACAGAATGGTCTGCAGGCCGACCTTCCAGAAACGCAGCAGCTCCTTGTAAAACAGCGTCCACAGGCCGGTCATCTCGCTGCTTCCTTGCCAGCCCTGCCCATGATCTGCAAAAACACCTCTTCCAGGTCCGGTTTCGACACCTCCAATTCCTCCACCGCCACCTTTGCCTCGCGCAGGGTTGCCAGCACTTTTTCCAGCCCGCTGTAGTCCTTCAGCACCAGGCGAAAGCACCCGGTTTCTTCAGCGACGAGCAGCGGCCGCAACACGTCGGGCAGCCGGCTGGGGTTGAGCCTCATTCGAACCTGGGTAGCCGCATGGGCGCTGAGCAGGTTATGCGTGGTGTCGAGCGCGATGACCTGCCCCTGCTTCAGCATGGCGATACGACTGCACAGGGTTTCCGCCTCTTCCAGATAGTGGGTGGTGAGCACGATGGTGTGGCCGTCGCGGTTCAGGCGCCGGATAAACTCCCACAAATTCTGGCGCAGCTCCACGTCCACCCCGGCAGTCGGCTCGTCGAGCACGATCACCGGCGGCTTGTGCACCAGCGCCTGAGCCACCAGCACTCGCCGTTTCATGCCGCCGGACAGCAAGCGGGTATAGATGTCGGCCTTGTCCGTCAGACCCAGATTGTGGAGCAGCTCATCGATCCATGCGTCGTTCTTGCGCAGTCCGAAATAGCCGGACTGGAAACGCAGCATTTCCCGCACGGTAAAAAAGGCGTCGTAGACCAGCTCCTGCGGTACCACGCCAAGGACGCGCCGCGCATTACGGTAGTCGGCCACCACGTCGTGGCCCATCACCCTGCTGCAGCCCTGCGTAGCTCGGGAAAGTCCGGCCAGGATGTTGATCAGGGTGGTTTTTCCGGCGCCGTTGGGGCCGAGCAAGGCGAAAAACTCGCCCTGCTCCACCGTCAGATCCACGCCACGCAAGGCATGCAGACTGCCGAAGCGCTTGTGCACTTCGCGAATTTCGATCGCAGGGGTCACGGCTGGATGAGGCGGGTCAGCCGGCTTCGGCCGGCTGGATCAGGTCAAGCACGCCGTAGAGGGTGGCCAGGCTTTTCAGATTATCGGGAAGATTGGTGAAGCGGAGCTTGCGTTGATTGCGCTGGGCCTCGCGCAACCACTCCAGCATCAGGCTGACTGCGGAGGAGTCCACTTCCTCCAGTTGAGACAGATCCACCACCAGGCCATCACGGACGAACAGCTTCAAACCCTCCGTCAACAGGGCGTTGGCGTTGGCTATGGTGATCCGGCCCTGGATCCGGTAATTGTCGCCGTCCTGTAAAATCATGTCCACGGTATATCCGCTTCAGCCTTTGGCGCCCGAAGTTTCGGCCGCGTGATTCTTGTCGACCAGAACCTTGATCAGGCCGTCGATGCCGGACTGACGAATCTCGCTGGCGAAAGAACCGCGGTAATTGGTGACCAGGCTGATGTTGTCCACCACCACATCGTAGACCTTCCAGCCGTCAGCGGTTTTCTGCAGGCTGTAGTCGATGGGAACAGGCGGTCCGCCGGGCTGTTTGAACACGGTCTTCACCGTCACATCGGTGTCGCCGGGCTGCATCCTCAGCGGCTTATAGTCAATGACCTGGTTTTTGTAAGTACTCAGCGAAACGGAATAAGTACGCACCAGCAAGGTACGGAACTCCTTCACCAGCGCGTCCTGCTGTTCCGGCGTGGCCTGACGCCAGGATTTTCCCACTGCGAGCTGGGTCATGCGTTTGAAATCGAAATGGGGCAGCACCTTGGCATCAACCAGAGCGTAGATCTTCTGCTTGTTCCCGGCCTGGATATCCTTATCCTTCTTGACGATCTCCAGAACATCCTGGGAGGTCTCCTTGACCAGCACGTCCGGCGCCATTTCCGCTGCGACCGCAGTTGCCGTCGCACAAAAGAATGCCGTCACAAGGAACAGGGAATGGCAAAACGATTTTTTCATAATGCGCTCCAAAAGAATTATTGTACTACGGCTTTTTTGTTGCCGCCTTGATCTGTCTTTTTGTCGCCACCCTCATCAGCCGCCTTGCTGAAAAGGGCCTGACCAATCAACTGCTCCAATACCAACGCCGACTGGGTCAGCTTGAATTTATCGCCGTTTTTCAGGTTTTCCTCGTCCCCCCCTGCTTCCAGGCCGATGTACTGCTCGCCCAACAGACCGGAAGTCAGGATCGCTGCGCTGGTATCCTTGGGAAACTGATAGTTTTTACTGAGGCGCATTTCCACCTGAGCCTGGAAGGATTTATTGTCAAACTGGATGCCCGACACCCGGCCGACTACCACACCGGAGCTTTTCACCGGAGCCTTGATTTTGAGTCCGCCGATGTTCTCAAATTTGCCGTACACCTGATAGGTTTCGGATCCATCAAAGTCACTCAGGTTCCCCACCTTGAAAGCCAGGATCAGCAGCGCGATGAGACCGCCCACCACGAATGCGCCCACCCACATATCCAGCGTCGTCCGCTCCATAAACCTACACTCCCCGAAACATGAATGCCGTTAGAATAAAATCCAGCCCCAGCACCACCAGCGCCGACGTAACCACGGTACGAGTGGTGGCGTGGGATACGCCCTCTGCCGTAGGCGGGGCATCATAACCCTCGAACAGCGCGATCGCGGTGACCGCGATGCCGAACACCACGCTCTTGATCACCCCGTTCACGATGTCTTGCCTGAAATCAACCGCCGCCTGCATTTGCGACCAGAACGATCCCTCGTCCACCCCGATCAGCACCACCCCGACCAGGTAGCCGCCGAACACCCCGACAGCGGAAAACATCGCGGCCAGCAACGGCATGGAGATCACTCCGGCCCAGAAGCGCGGCGCCACCACGCGCGAGATGGGATCGACCGCCATCATCTCCATCGCGGCAATCTGCTCGGTCGCTTTCATCAGACCGATCTCGGCAGTGATGGCGGAACCGGCACGGCTGGCGAACAGCAAGGCGGCCAGCACCGGCCCCAGTTCGCGCACCAGCGACAGCGCCACCAGCGAGCCCAGCGCCGACTCGGAACCGTATTTCTGCAGAGTTTCGTAGCCCTGCAGCCCCAGCACCATGCCGACGAAAAGGCCGGAAACCAGGATGATGATCAGCGACATCACTCCCGTGAAATACATTTCACGGATGGTCAGGTGGATGCGGCGAAAGCTTGCGCCGGAACTGATCAGAGTCATCAAAAAGAAGCGGCTGGCGTATCCCAGGCGCCACACGCCATTGACCACCGCGGCCCCGATGCTACGCAAACCGAAACCGACTTTTCTATGCGGCATAAGAGCTCTGAGCCTCCAACAGCAAATCTTTCCGATAGGGCGGGCTGGGATAATGGAAGGATACCGGCCCGTCGATCTCGCCCCACACGAACTGGTGCACGAACGGCAGTTTGCTCGCCCTGATGTCCTCGGCGGAGCCTTCGGCGACAACCACGCCATCCGCCATGAAATACACGTAGTCCACAATCTTCAGCGATTCCTGGATGTCGTGGGTCACCACGATCGAGGTCGCACCTAGGGCATCATTCAGGTGCCGGATCAGGTTGCCGATCACCGACAGCGAAATCGGATCGAGGCCGGCAAATGGCTCATCGTACATCATCAGCATCGGGTCCAGGGCAATCGCCCGCGCCAGCGCCACGCGCCGCGCCATGCCCCCGGACAGCTCGGAGGGCATCAGCTTGTGCGCACCGAGCAGGCCCACGGCATGAAGCTTCATCATCACCAGATCGCGGATCACGGTTTCCGGCAAATCGGTATGCTCGCGCATCTGGAAAGCCACATTCTCGTAAACGGAAAGGTCGGTAAACAGCGCCCCGAACTGGAACAACATGCCCATCTTGCGGCGCATCTTGTACAGTTCTTCCGTATCCAGCCCGCCCACTTCCTTTCCCGCAACCTTGACACTGCCGGTAGTGGGCTTGAGCGCTCCGCCGATCAGGCGCAGCGTGGTGGTCTTGCCGCAGCCGGATAGCCCCATGATGGCGACGAGCTTGCCCCGGGGGATCTTCATATTGATCCCCTTCAAGATCGGGCGGTTACCGTAACTGAAGTTCAGATCGCTGATTTCAACCAGATTTTCAGCAGGCACGAGAATTTGTTCTTTTATGCGAAGCACGCATTCTAAACCAGCTTGGCTCATGCAACAATCATACTCCCATGATTTCCAGCAGGGTCTTCACCTGATTCATCGCATCCAGATCGTGATCGCGACTGATCAGATAGACCGGCCCCGTACGTCCGGCAAGCCTGATCAGCTCACCCGCCAAGCGCTTCAGATCCGGCTTGCCTTCCAGCCAGACCACTTGCCCGCCGAACGGATCGATACGCGGCGCCAGCACCTCCAGCCTGGCCTTGTCGCCATCCGACAACCCAGCCGGACTGGGTTCGAGCACGAAACGGAACCGCTCCAGGGTATCCTCCACCCAGGCACTCAGGGTTTGCAGGTCGCGACCCGCCCATTCCTCATAAGCCAGATATACACAGGAGAAGGCGGTGTTGTAAAAGGTCAGACGCCATTCCGGCGGCAGCTCGTCCGGATAGAAGCCCCCCTCCCATTGCGGATGCTCCCAGCCTGCGCTGCCGACATAAATCGGGTGATTTGACGATTTTTCCATCGGCCGGGATTATATCAGTCATCGTCCCCGCCTCGCCATGCAACCGCCGGCCCTTCGACGGGATAAGGATTTCCCTATTCCGCAGGAATGGTTTGTGGCACACTCATTCAATTCCTTATCCGGCTCATTCCAAGCGATGTATCTCGACCACTTCGGACTAAACCAGTCCCCCTTCAAGATCACGCCGAACACCGAATTTTTCTATACCGGCGGCAACCGTGGCGCCATTCTGGACGCGCTGCTCTACGCCATCATCCACGGCGAAGGCATCGTCAAGGTCACCGGCGAGATCGGCAGCGGCAAAACCATGCTGTGCCGGATGCTGGAGAGCATGCTGCCGGACAATGTCGAAGCGATCTACCTGGCCAATCCCAGTCTGAACCGGGACGAGGTGTTCCACGCCATCGCCGGCGAACTGGGCCTCGCCACCGAAGGCAAGCGCGGCGGCGAAATCATGCGCCTGATGCAGAATTGCCTGATTGAAAAACACGCCGCCGGCAAGCAGGTGGTGCTGCTGGTCGAGGAGGCCCAGGCCATGCCCCTCGACACCCTGGAAGAAATCCGCCTGCTGTCCAACCTGGAAACTGCCCACCACAAGCTGCTGCAAATCGTCCTGTTCGGCCAGCTCGAACTGGACGATCACCTCAACCTGCCGCAAATGCGTCAGCTCAAGGAACGCATCACCCACGGTTTCAAGGTGCCGCCGCTCGACCTGAAGGACATCCCGGAATACTTGATGTTCCGCATGCGCGCCGCGGGTTACCACGGCCCGGATACCTTCAGCGCCGGCGCGATCAAACTGATCACCGCAGCCTCCCGGGGCATCACCCGGCGCATCAACGTACTTGCCGACAAGGCGCTGCTGGCGGCGTTCTCGGAAAACACCCACAACATCCTGCCCAGGCACATCAAGGCTGCGATCGAGGACAGCGAATTCGCCGCTCCTCCCGGCCGCCTGCCGTTGAAACAGATCGGCTTCGCCGCTGCCCTGCTAGTACTGGGAATAGCACTCGGGGCCGGCTGGCAGCATCTCGCGCATCCGCTGCTCAAAGCCGATGTGGCCGCGCCGGTCGTTCAAGCCGCACCTGCGCCGACCGCCGATGCCAAACAGGCGCCGCAGCAAAACAGCCCAGCGGAGAACTCGCCCACCCCCGTCTCTGCTCCATCGCCCGCGCACAGCCCGCTGCAGCAAAGGCTGGACGCCACCCAGTCATGGCTGGCCGGCGAGGACGGCGCCCGCTTCACGGTTCAATTGATGCTGCTGACCGAGACCGGCACGGAATCCCGATTGGGGAGCGTTTTGAGCAGACTGGACAGGGAATTCGGATTGGCGCAAATTTACGTCTACCCCACCCGTATCACGGCAGATCACCAATTCGGCATCACTTATGGCAACTTTTCTTCCCGGGAGCACGCACTCGCATCAATTGACAACCTCCCCCCCGGCTACAAGAAGGCCAACTACCCGAAACTGCGCACGGTCAAGGGCATCAGGGATGAAATTGCCAAACAACAAATGCGGTAACATCACTTTCGAAATATTCAAAATCAAAAAATCCTCCTAACAAATTGATTACAAATATTCTAAGTGGTAATCTTGCCGCATGAATAAAGTCATGATCGCCATTATCGGTTGTTCGATGCTTGCCGCCTGCGGCACGCAGCCGGTTACGCCGTCAGCCGGCCACATCAAGGATGAACCGCGTCCTGCCGGCAACATCCCGAAAACGGTGCAGCAGGCCGCACCGCTGCCCCCGCCAAAACCTGCTCTCAAGCCAGAAACCTATAGCGTCGTCGTAAACAATGTTCCGGTGCAGGAGCTGCTGTTCGCGCTGGCGCGCGACGCCAGAGTCAATGTCGATGTTCACCCCGGAATCGAGGGTAGCATCACGCTCAACGCGATCGACCAGACCCTGCCACAGTTGCTTACCCGCATCGCCAAACAGGTGGATATGCGCTACGAACTGGACGGCCCGAACCTGGTGGTGATGCCGGACTCCCCTTTCCTGCGCAACTACAAGGTGGATTACCTCAACATGTCGCGGGATGCCACCAGCAACGTCAGCATCGCCACCCAGATCTCCACCACCGGCACCGGGGCTGGCGCCGCAGGCGCCGGCACGGGCAACAACAATTCCACCACCTCCGTCACCAACAAATCCAACAACCGCTTCTGGGACACCCTGGTGCAAAACATCAAGGACATCCTGCGGGAAACTGACAAGGTCCTTCCCGAAGGCTCTTCCGAAACCACCACGGAACAGGCCGGCAGCCAGACCACTACCGGCACCGGCGCACCGGCACTTGCGACCAGCAGCAAAACCAGCACGACAGCCAATTCCATCGCCGCAAGCCCCAACCCTGCCGCACTGACCGCCGCCGGCACAACCACCGTGCGGCGCACCACCTTCCGCGAGGCCGCCTCCGTCATCGCCAACCCGGAAAACGGTCTTCTCAGCGTGCGCGCCACCGGCCGCCAGCATGAAAAAATCCGGGAATTCATCGACCAGATAATGGCCAGCGCCAAGCGCCAGGTACTCATCGAGGCGACGGTGGTCGAGGTCAAGCTTTCCGACCAGTATCAACAAGGCATCAACTGG
>JAIOJM010000324.1 GCA_019911785.1 Sulfuricella sp.
GCGCTGCTGATCGGCGCGGTGGGCGGTCTTTATGCTTATATCAAGCGACGCGGCAACCGCCCTGTCGATGAACCCCTATCCGAAGAAGAGAAGAAACGCGTGGCGGCTCTTCTGGGTAACAACGGAAATAAATCATGAGCAATTTCTGGACGATTTCGCTGTTCTGGGCACTTTTTTTCCTTTTTATCGCAGTGGCCCTGGCCTTTGTCCTGCCGCCCTTGCTGCGGCGCGATGTCAGGCCCGGCCAGCCAGATAGCCGGGTGGACAGAAAAGAGGCCAATGTCGCCATCTATTACGATCAACTGGCCGAATTGAAAGCGGATCTCGATAGCGGCGAACTGGATGCAGCGCAATACGAGGATGCCCGGCGGGAAATCGAAAAACGCCTGAGCGAGGATGTGCCGCTGGAACCCGCTCCTGTCTCTGCCGCCCAGGCAAGTCGCTGGCCGGGGTATGTGCTGGCCGGAGCGATTCCGGTGCTGGCGATCGCAATGTACATGGGTTTGGGCAACCCCGACGCACTGCTTGAGTCACGCGCCGACGTGGGGCAAGGCCAGCACGATGCGGCCCCCATGATTGCAGCCCTGGAAGCCAAGCTGAAGGCGAAGCCGGAGGATGCCGCCGGCTGGTACATGCTGGCGCGCAGTTATGCCTCGATCGGAAAGTACGACGAGTCCGCACGGGCGTTCGAGAAAGCTGCCGAGCTGTTTCCCGACGATGCACGCCTGCTGGCGGACTACGCCGATGCGCTCGCCATGGCGCAGGGACAGAACTTGCAGGGCAAACCGCGGGAGCTGATCAATAAGGCGCTCAAGCTGAATCCGAATGATGAAAAGACGCTGAATCTTGCCGCTTCTGCCGCCTATCAGAACAAGGAGTTTGCTCAGGCCGCTTCGTATTGGCGGCGTTTGCTCAAGGTTCTCCCGCCGGATGCGGATATCGCCAAGGATATCGCGGCAGCGATTGAAGAGGCCGAGAAGCTTGCGGCCAGCCTCGGCGGCCTGGATAACCTGAGCAAGATGAGCGAGAAAAGTGGCGCCGGCGAAAAAACCGAACAACCGCAGCAGGGCGTGGCCGCTATTTCCGGCATGGTGACGGTGAGCAAGGAACTCATCGCCAAGATGAGCCCCACTGACAGGGTGTTCATTTTTGCGCAGGCGCCGCAAGGCCCGAAAATGCCCATCGCCAGCCTGAAGATCGACTCCAGACAGCTCCCCTACCACTTTACGCTGGACGATTCCGTGTCCATGTCGCCGAACGACAAGCTTTCGAACCATGCTGAAGTGACGATCAGTGCGCGCGTGTCGAAGTCGGGTCAGGCCATGGCGCAAAGCGGTGACTTGCAGGGGAAAATCGGTCCGGTCAAGCTTGGGCAGCAAGGCGTGGCGATCGTCATCGATACCGTCGTGCCCTGATCGCTTGGCTAAAAACGGCGATTCACCGCAGAGGACGCGGAGGACGCGGAGGAATTCAAATGCTTGATGAAAAAACGCACTCCCCTAATGGGTGACTCAGCATAACTTGGCAATGCCTTGTTTTTGTTTTTCCTCCGCGTCCTCTGCGGTTCAATAGTTTTTTCCAGGCTTATTTCTTGTCGAATAGCTTGCGGTATTCGCCGTAGCCTTTTTTTTCCAGATCTTCCTTGGGTATGAACCGCAGCGATGCCGAGTTCATGCAGTAGCGCTTGCCGGTGGGGGCGGGGCCGTCATCGAAGAGGTGCCCCAGGTGCGAGTCGCCGAGCTTGCTGCGGACCTCGGTGCGCGTCATGAGAAGATGGGAGCGGTCTTCGCGCAGGGCTACATGGTCTGGTTCCAGCGGTTTGGTGAAGCTGGGCCAGCCGGTGCCAGAATCGAATTTGTCGAGGGAGCTGAACAGCGGCTCTCCCGACACGACATCGACGTAGATACCTTCTTTCTTGTTGTCCCAATAGGCGTTGCGGAATGCCCATTCCGTGCCGTTTTCCTGTGTGACGTGATACTGCTCCGAGCCCAGACGCTTTTTCAGTTCGTTCGCATCCGGCTTGCGGTATCCGCTATCGTTCCATGCCATTGCCTGCCCTCCCGGAATGATTCAGACAACAAACTACATCGCGTGCTTCGATTTCATCGTGCCATCTCTTGGTCCGGCTGAAGATTATCGTATGGCAGGGCGATTCGTCCAAAGTTTATTCCGGATACCAAACAAAATAAAAATTTGAATTTGACTAAAAAATGCTTGGGAATGGCAAATTTTGTAGCATATGATTATTATGATGCTTGAATGAGGCGCCGATGGTAAAGCGGGCGACTAATAAAGGCTCCAGCGATTCTGGACTATAAATATTTCATGCTCCTTTAAAAGGGTGATCAATGCCGTCCGAGCAAGCTGATGTAAAGAATCCCTGGCATTTTGCAGATGCGGAACTTGCGCGCGACGATCCCTTGCTCAGCTGCCTCATCCTCTTGACGCAGATGCAGAACAAGCCTTTTTCGGCGGATACCTTGACGGCAGGCCTGCCGCTCGTCGATTTGAAGCTTACCCCCGAACTTTTTATACGCGCGGCTGCCCGAGCCGGGTTGTCTGCCCAGATCGTGAAGCGCTCTCTGGACAAGATTTCGAGCCTGGTTTTGCCGGCAGTGCTGTTGCTGAATGACCAGCAAGCCTGTGTGCTGGTGCAAAAGGATAACGCGGGAAGGGCGCAGGTCATCATGCCGGAAACCGGCGTGGGAGTGAGAGACATTGCGCTGGATGAACTCGCGCAGAATTATTCCGGCTTTGCCATCTTCACGCGGCCAGCCTACCAGTTTGATGCGCGCACTGCGGAAAGCGTGATTCCCCGGCCGGAGCACTGGTTCTGGGGCGTGCTGCAGCAGGCCTGGCCGATTTACGGCGAGGCGCTGGTGGCCTCCTTCCTGATCAATGTTTTTGCCCTGGTCACCCCGCTCTTCATCATGAATGTCTATGATCGGGTCGTGCCCAACCATGCGGTCGAGACGCTTTGGGTGCTGGCCATCGGGGCCGCACTGGTTTTCGGGTTCGACTTTCTGATGCGCACGCTGCGCGGCTATTTCATCGACGTGGCGGGCAAAAAGGTTGACGTCATTCTCTCGGCCAGCATTTTCGAAAAGATGATGGGCATCCAGATGGCGTCAAGGCCGGCATCCGTCGGCGTTTTTGCCAACAA
>JAIOJM010000325.1 GCA_019911785.1 Sulfuricella sp.
TGACGGCAACGGTAATCCATACTTCTTTCAGCACCTTGAGACGAATCGAGGCGCCGCCGTCGAACAGGATGTAGCTGGAGCCGAAAATCAGGATCAACTGGTTGATTGCCGAATCCGTCTTGATGTCCACCAGCCCGAAAATTCCAGGGCCAATCAACATACCGATCAGCAGGAACACGACTACGTCGGGCACCCTCGCCAATCGCGCCAGCAAGCCGGAGAACGTACCAACCGCGAGAATAATGCCGAACACCAGAAGGGTGTGCTTGGCCAGCTCCAGTGATGCAGAAGATTCCATAATATTAGTTTTTGTGTTGATTTATAAGAAAATGGCGGAAATAGTGTGTTTATTCTGGCATGGAATGGGGAAAAGTGCATAACGAAGTGTTGTTACACCCCCATTCAGAAAATCAATGTCGAATGGCGTCTCGCTTTCCCGCTGGTGCGTTTCCAATCAGCCGAGCTTGTCCTTGGCCTTGTCCAGCACTTCCAGGCAATCCGGGCTGAGGTGGCGCAAGCGCCTGCGGGTAGCGGGTTGCCAGCATATCAATCGTTTCCACCGCTGAATGATCCATTACCCGCGCACGACGGAACTCGACCGCCCAGCACCTGGATCAGGTGCTCCAGTGTGCCACGGCAAGTCTGGCCGGTGGTGCCGTGGATCGAGAACATGGTTTCACCGCCTCGCCGAACAGCAGCGCGCCGCCAGCTTGCGCGCCTCTTCCAGCACCAGCACGCTGGCGGCGGTGAGCCCCGCCAGCCCCCAGTCATGCAGGCTCAAGTCCACGGTGCTGAAGATGGCCTGCGCCGGGCCCCAGTGCACTACCACTACCTGCAATCCCACCACCCCGATCAGCGCACTCCACAGCTTGCCGTTGGCGAAGAACTGACGGTTGAAAGCAGTGCCGTGCTCGGCGCGGGCGTTGAACACGTTGAAGAACTGGAATAGCACGAAAGTAGTGAAAGCCAGCGTCAACGCGTAAGCCTGCCCGCCCGTTTGCAGGCCGTAGGAGAACATCCCGATGGTGCCCGCCGCCATGATGGCGCCGTAGGCGAGCAGGTGCCAGAAACGCGGCAGGGTGAGGATGCGCGCTTCGGTGCTGCGCGGCAGCTCGTTCATGATGCCGGGGCGCGCGGGTTCCAGCCCCAGGGTCATGGCGGGCGGGCCGTCCATGATGATGTTGATCCACAGGATCTGGATCGCCGTGAAGGGAGTGGGCAGGCCCATCAGTTGCGCGCCGAGCACGGTGAGGATGGCGCCGACGTTGGTGGAGAGCTGGAAGCGCACGAACTTGACGATGTTGTCGTAGATGGTGCGGCCTTCCTTGACCGCGCCGACAATGGTGGCGAAGTTGTCGTCGGTGAGCACCATCGTGGCGGCTTCCCTGGTCACCTCGGTGCCGGTGATGCCCATTGCCACGCCGATGTCGGCGTTCTTCAGCGCCGGGGCATCGTTGACACCGTCGCCGGTCATGGCGACGACATGGCCGCGCGCCTTCAGCGCCTGGACGATCTTGACCTTGTGCTCGGGCGCGACGCGGGCGAACACCGCGGTTTCCTCGATGTGGCGGGAAAGCTCGGCGACGTCGAGCCGGTCGAGCTCGGCGCCGGTCAGCACCGCGCCTTCCAGGCCCAGTTCGCGGGCGATGGCGGCGGCGGTGATGGCGTGGTCGCCGGTGATCATCTTGACCTGGATGCCAGCCCGCTTGCACAGGCGGATCGCGTCGCGCGCCTCGGGGCGCGGCGGGTCGATGATGCCGACCAGGCCGACCAGGGTGAGCTGCTGCGCCCATTCCATCAGGTCGCCGGCAGGGTCGAATTGCTGCGCCGGGATATCGCGGCTGGCCACCGCCAGCACGCGCATGGCCTGGCCGGCGAGACGGGCGTTCTCGGCCTCGAAGGCGGCGCGGGCGGCGGCGTCCAGCGGCGACTCTGCCGCTGCGTCGAGATGGCTCCCGGCGCGCGCCAGCAGCACGTCGGGCGCGCCCTTCACGAACATGCGCACCCACTCCCCGTCGTGGTGGAAGGTGGCCATGAACTTGTGCGCCGAGTCGAAGGGAATTTCGGCGATGCGCGGGCTATGCTCGGCCAGACTGTCCGGCTCGACGCCGCCTTTCATGGCCAGCGCCAGCAGCGCGCCCTCGGTGGGGTCGCCGATCAACTCGCCGGCGCGGATGCGGCTTTCGTTGCACAGGGCGGCGGGCGCCAGCAGAGGCAGAAAATCAGGGGGCGGCTGGCCGTCTTCGGCGGAGATCCCGCCCTCGCCGGCATACCCTTCGCCCGAGGCGACAAAACGCCGGCTGCGGTAGAACAGCTTGCGCGCGGTCATCTGGTTGAGGGTCAGGGTGCCGGTCTTGTCGGAGCAGATCACCGAGGTCGAGCCCAGAGTTTCCACCGCCGACAGTTTCTTGACGATGGCGCGGTTCTTCGCCATGCGGTGCATGCCGATGGCCAGCGTCACCGTCACCACCGCCGGCAGCCCCTCGGGGATGGCGGCCACGGCCAAGGCGATGGAAGTCATGATGGTCTGCACCAGCGGGTCGCCGCGTAGGATGCCGAGCACGAAAATCAGGGTCACCACCACGCTGGCGATGATGGCGAGGCGCTTGCCCAGCCCGTCGAGCTGGATTTGCAGCGGGGTGGGGGTTTCCTGCGCCGTCTCCAGCAGGTCGGTGATGCGCCCCATCTCGGTTTCCATGCCGGTGGCGGCGACCAGCGCCTCGACCCGGCCGCGGGTCACCACGGTATTCATGAACACCATGTTGAAGCGCTCGGCCAGGGGGTGCTCGCCGGGAGGAAGCGCGTCGGCGTGCTTGCCCACGGCGTGGGATTCGCCGGTCAGGGCCGCTTCCGCCACCTCGGCGTTGTGCGCCGCCAGCACGCGGGCGTCGGCCGGAATCCGGTCGCCCGCCTCGAGCAGCAGGATATCGCCGGGCACCAGGTCTTCGGCGGCGATTTCCATCACCTCGCCGCCGCGCCTTACCCGCGCATGCTGCGCCAGCATCTTCTTGAGCGCCGCCAGCGTCGCCTCGGCGCGGTGCTCCTGGTAGAAACCGAGGCAGGCATTGAACACCACCACGATCAGGATCACCACCGCGTCCTTCAGGTTGCCGATGGCCCCCGCCAGCGCGGCTGCGCCGATCAGCACGATCACCAGCAGATCCTTGAACTGGTCGAGGAACTTCATCCAGGCCGGACGCGGCGGCTTTTCCTTGAGCCGGTTGGGGCCGTGATGCTCCAGCCGCAGCCGCGCTTCGGCTTCGGTCAAGCCCTGGAGGGTGGAGTCCAGGCGAGTTAGCGCTGCGTCGCCTGAAACCGACCAGACCGGTTGTGGGTTCGTGTCCCGCATGGATGTTTCCTTATTCCAATTCACAATCAAAACAGCCATCTGTGGGAGCGGCGCCCTCGCCGCGAAGCGGGTCTAGCAGGCAAGCCGCGCAGCGGATGCTCGCATAATCGGCCCGGGGGCGGGCCTCCTACAAAATTCATGTCACCTTGAAAGCGATTCTGAATTAGTAAAGTGCATAGCTGTTGAGCAGATAAATCGCCACCAGGGCCAGACCCGGCCAGCTCATGACGCCGCCGATGCGCCCGCGCGGCCGGGTAAGCAGGCCGATCACCACCACCGCGCTCATGGCGATGGCGGCCAGGGCGGTGACGGCATGAACCGGGGAAACGTGGGCGAGCAATGGGCCGTTCAGATAGAAGGCATCGTCCACCGCGAGGATGGCGATGTTGAACAGGTTGCTGCCGAGCAGGTTGGCGATGGCCATGTCGATGGCGCCCAGGCGCAGCGCCGCGAAGGTCACCGTGATCTCGGGCAGGGAGGTGACGGCGGCGACGAACTGGGTGCCGACGAAGCTGCGGCTCCACCCCATCAGGTCGGCGAGGTCGGCGGCGATGAAAGGCAGCATCGATCCCGCTGCCACCACGGCGACAGCGGCCACGGCGTAGCGCGCCCCGGCTTGGCGCAGGGTGATGCCGGGATAGCGGGCGGCCTCGGCGGCCTCGAACTCCGCCACGTCCTCCCGCTCGTAGCGGAACGCCGCGTGCATCGCCGCCAGATAAACCAGCAGGATGGCCGGCGCGTACAGGCCGACGTGGGCCAGCGTCGGCATCCGCCCGGCTTGGGCGAGGAGCAGGCCCGCCGCGCTCATGGCCAGGAGCAATATGCCGTAAGCCGCGATCAGCAGATGGCCTTTCCTTCCCCCGGCAAAGATCGAACCCTTGCGGTAAACGGCATCGAGCAGGGCAAGGATCAGCAGGTTGAACACGCAGCTGCCGAGCACGTCGCCCACGGCGATGTCCGGCTCGTGGGCGGCGGCCACCGAGCTGATTCCCGTCACCAGTTCCGGCAGGGAAGTCACGGTGGCGAGCAGCGCCAGCCCGATCCACGACCCCGACAGCCCGGTCTTTTCGGCGATCACGTCGCCGTAGCGGGAGAGGTGGTAGCCCGCCACCACGATCACGCCGGAGACGATGGCGAACTGCAGCCAGGTTTGCAGGATTTCAAGCATTCAAGCACCACCTATTTACTTGTCCATCGGGCAGTTTACCACCCAGCCAACCGCTCAAAGCTTTGGCGCTTCCCCGGTACAGGCATTTGCTGCGGCCCTGCGGTCGCGGCGAGCAGGGCGGGCGTCTCATGGGGCATCCTCCGGGGGCTTTCGCCGCGGCGCTTCCAGGCCGGCTACCGCCTCCTGCAGGGCGAGAGCGAGGCGCTCCGGAGCATCCGGGGCTGCCAGGTCCGGAGCCAGCGCCCGCGGGTCGATGGGCGCGCCGAAGCGGATGACGACAGGGACGAGGCGCGGCCAGTGTTTGCCGGTCGGCATGGCCTCGAAGCTGCCGGCGATGTGCACCGGGATGACCGGCAGCGGAAACCGCGCCAGCAGCCGGCCGACGCCGGGACGGAAATCCTGCAGGCGCCCGTCCGGGGTGCGCTGCCCCTCGGGGAACCAGGCCAGGCTGTCGCCCTGCCGGATGGCGGCGGCGGAGAGCGCCAGGGCGGCGGTCGCACCGCGCTCCGGCGCTACCGGCAGGGTGCGGGCGATGCGGCTCAGAAAGCGCGTCACAGGGTTGGCGAAGGCCATGCCGGTGTAGCCCGTCCAGCGGGTGCGCGCCACCCGCGCCGGCCCCATGGCGGCGCCCATGATGAAGGGGTCGAGGAAGCTGGCGTGGTTGGCGACATAGACGACCTGCTCCCGCGTCGGCAGGTGTTCGCGGCCTTCCACGCGCAGATCAAAGGCCAGCCGGGCTAGCGGTTGCAGGAGCCGGACGAAGCCCCAGGCAGAGGCGCGCGCGAGCGTCCCGGTCGGCGCCAGCCAGCGCAGGTCGGCCGCGGTCAATACGCGCTCGGGCTGATCCCAGGCGGCGGCGCAGACTTCGCCGGCCTTCGCTTCACTCACTTCGCGCAACAGGTCGCGCACGGTTTCGATGCGGGCGATGGCGGCCTCGGTCAATTCCACGCCGGCTACCCGCTCAAGATCGAGGGCAATATCCAGCCAGGCCAGCGAATCCACCCCCAGATCCAGGCGCAGACTGGTGTCGGGAGTCAGTCGCCGGCCGGGAAAGCGGCGCGCCAGCCACTCCCAGGTCTGATCCGCCGCGGGCTGGACCAGCAGTGCCCGGTCGGCCTCCGGCCATTCGTCCGGCGGCAGGGGTTCGGCCCGCGCGGGCTGCGTCTCGCCGGCGGCCTGCCAGGCCGCGGCCAGCAGATGACGGCGCAGCTTGCCCAGACGGGTGCGCGGCAAGGGGTCGCGGGTGAGCGCGATTTCGGCGACGCGCTGATAGGAGGGGAGCCCCGCGCTCACCTCCGCCACCGCCCGGCGCACGGCGGCGTCGATGTCGGTGTGCCCGGCGCGGCGGATGGCGCCCGGATCGGGCAGCACCAGGCCGAGCAGGCGGCCGCGGTCTTCCAGCAGGGCGAATTCGCGGATGTAGGGATGGCGCTGATAGGCCGTCTCCACTTCCTCGGGCTGGACGTTCTCGCCGCCGGCGGTGACGATGAGTTCCTTGGCGCGGCCGGTGACGAACAGATAGCCGTCGGGGTCCAGTCGCCCCAGGTCGCCGGTGCGGAACCAGCCGTCGGCGGTGAAGGCTTCTTGCGTCTTTTCCGGCAGGTTGCGGTAGCCCTTGAAGACATTCGGGCCGCGCACCTGGATCTCGCCGTCCGCAGCGATGCGTACCTCCACCCCCGGCAGCGTCGGCCGCCCGCTGCCCAGGCGGCCCCGCGGCGGGTTGAGGGTGACGAGCGGCGCGGTCTCGGTCAGACCGTAGCCGATCCCCACCTGCCAGCCCAGGGCCGTGAGCCTGGCGGCAAGCTCGGTTTCCAGCGCCGCGCCGCCGCAGGCCAGCAGCCGCAGTTTGGGGGCGAGCCTGGCGTGCAGCAGGTGGCCGAACAGCACGCGGCCGGCGTCCAGCCCCAGGCGGTTGAGAAACAGCGACCAGGCCATCAACCCGCGCATCAGGACGGCGGCGATGCCGCCGCGCGCCGCCACCCGCGCCTCGATGCCGGCCACCATGGCGGCGTACAGGCGTGGCACCCCCACCATGACCGTGGCCTCGCCCTCCTTCAGCGCCCGCAGCACCTGCGGGCCGGTGAGCGCCTGCGGCAGGATCAGCGGCAGCCCCAGGGCCAGCGGCGCCAGCAGCCCGAGCACGAAGGGATAGACGTGGTGCAGCGGCAGCGGCAGGGCCACCCGGTCGGTGGGGGTGAGCAGACCGGTGGCGGTTAGGGCGTCGAGCTGGAAAGCGAGCTGGGCATGGGTGAGCGGCACGCCCTTGGGGCGGCCAGTGGTGCCCGATGTATAGAACAGCGCGGCCGGGTCGGAGGCCTTCGGCTGTGGCAACGCGGCGGTTGCCCGTAGCGCCCGCCAGCCGCGGGGATCGTCCTCCCGGGCATCCAGCAGGACGAGCCTCGTCTCGGGCGCCAGGCGGGCGAGGCGCGCCTCCCGCTCGGAGGTGGTGAAAACAAAGCGCGCGCCGCTGTCGGCCAGCACATGCGCCAGCACATCGTCTCCCAGTTGCGCGTCCACCGGCAGCACGACGCCGCCGGCGCCGATTGCCCCCAGCGCTGCGGTGATCCACGGCGGGCTGTCGGGCGCGAACAGCGCCACGACCTCGCCGCGGCGCAGTCCGGCCTGGAGGAATCCACCCGCCAGAGCATCGACGCGGGCGGCGAGTTCGGCATAGCTCCAGGTGGCCGCGCCCTCCGGACTC
>JAIOJM010000326.1 GCA_019911785.1 Sulfuricella sp.
CAGCCACCCTTGCCGTGGAATAGTTCGTCGCCGGCCTGGGCCTTGGCGGCATCCATAGTCTCGCCCGACAGGCTCAGCACATAGTTGGCGAGGCTCTCGATTTCGCCCTCGTTCAGGTCAGCCCCCCCCTTGGCCGGCATAATGCCAGTGCGGCCATTGGTGATGGATGCCTGGATCTTGTCGTGAGTACCGCCATAGATCCAGTCGTCGTCCGTCAGATTGGGAGCAAATGCCATCTTGCCCTGGCCACCGCTCATATGACAGGCGGCGCAGTTGTCTGCGAACAGCACCTTGCCGGCGGAAGCCACGAAGTTGGACAGCTCCGGATCCTTGGAAATCTCCTCGTACGGCATCGCCGCGACCTTGTCGAAATACTTCTTCTGGGATTCACGAGCTTCCTGCAGATCTTTCATCAGCAGGGCGCGGGTGTTCCAGTGCGTGGTTTTCTCCACACCCTTGTCGTTCTTGTAGGTGATGGTAGCAATGCCGGTAGTAAAACCCTTGCCCAACGGCCAAGCCGGGTAGGCCACCCAGTACACTACCGAGAAAATGATGGTGGCGTAGAAGGCCCACAGCCACCAGGCGGGCAGCGGGTTGTTGAACTCCTGCAAATCTCCGTCCCAGACGTGGCCGGTGGTTTGCACGTTGCTCTCTTGCGAGTTTCCCTGACTCATGATTAGTTCCTTTGCGTCAATATTTAATCGTCTTGGAGCGGCATGTTCTTGTAGGATTCCAGGCGCTCGCCGCGAGTCTTGCTGCCATACACGTAGAACAGGATGGCGCAGAACGTGATGAAGAAAATCAGCAGCGCTATCGGCTTGGTATTTTCAAACCGGGTAAACCACATCAGCCATTCCATAGCGCGCTCCTGTTTAGCGGAATTTCACGAAGTTGTCGTTGTCGAGCTTGCTGAAGTCAACCATCGTACCCAGCACCTGCAGGTAGGCTACCAGCGCATCCATTTCGGTTACGTCGGCGGCGTTGCCGTCATACTTGCCGGTTTGCGCCTGCTCGATCAGGTTCTTCTGCGCATCGGGGATGTGCAACTGCTTCGCCACATCCGCGCCGAACTTCTTGACGTTGTTGTCATATTCAGCCTTATTGGTGGAATATGGCACGCCGGTCATACGTAGCGCCGTCATGCTGCCCGCCACATTAGAAGTATCCAGGGCAGTCATCAGCCAGGGGTAATTCGGCATCACCGACTCAGGCACCATCGAGCGTGGCGCGATCAAGTGCTGCACCTGCCACTCGTTGGAATATTTCTTGCCGACCCGCGCCAGGTCCGGCCCAGTGCGCTTGGAACCCCACTGGAACGGATGGTCATACTGCGATTCTGCCGCCAGCGAGTAATGCCCGTAGCGCATGGCCTCATCGCGGAACGGACGGATCATCTGCGAATGGCACAGGTAACAGCCCTCGCGAATGTAGATGTCGCGACCGCGATTCTCCAGCGGGCTATAGGGACGAACCATCTTGATTCCCTCGGGAGTTTTCACATCCTCGACGGTACCTTTGATGAAGAACAGCGGCACGATTTCAACCAGCCCGCCGATACTGATGGCGATCATCGTCAGCACCAGCATCAGCCCAACATTTTTTTCAATTTTTCCGTGATCCATGATCTTTCCTTATGCTTAGTGATGCTCCGCACCGCGGAGCATCGTCTCTCAACCCGAGTCCCGTTACGCTGCGCTCGCTGCCAAGCCACCGGCAGGCATGGTCTTCGCCTGGCGGATGGTCATGAAGCAGTTGTACAGCATCAGCAACATGCCGGTCAGGAACACAGCGCCACCCAAGGCACGCATGGCGTAGTAGGGATGCATGGCGGCAACGGATTCGGCAAAGGAATACTGCAAGTTGCCGTAATCGTCGTAGGCACGCCACATCAGGACCTGCATGATGCCGAAAATCCACATCGCGGTGATGTACATCAGGGTGCCGATGGTCGCCAGCCAGAAATGCACATTCATCAGCTTGATGCTGTGCATCTGGGTATCCCACAGGCGGGGCAGCATGTGATAGATGGCACCGAAGGAAATCATCGCCACCCAGCCCAGCGCGCCGGAATGGACGTGGCCGACGGTCCAGTCAGTGTAGTGGGACAGGGCATTCACGTCCTTCAGGGACATCATCGGGCCTTCGAAGGTGGACATTCCGTAGAACGACAGCGCCACGATCAGAAAGCGCAGGATCGGGTCGGTGCGCAGCTTGTCCCAGGC
>JAIOJM010000035.1 GCA_019911785.1 Sulfuricella sp.
AGTTCTTCAAGCATACGAACAAGCAACTTCTCGGCATGTGCCGAGAAATTAACCTGCTGCTTGAAAGGCTCGAGTCGATCCAGCAAGTCTTGATTGATTGACAACGAAAGTCGGCCTTTCTTAGCGGACGAGGAGTAATGGGTTTGCATAGCATCAACTCATATCTATTGAGATGTGCACAATCATACGCATCTTTATGTTCACGTCAAGCAATCTCTCCCAGAAAAAGGGGAACCCGCCGCCGGTCAAGGCGCTGAGCCAACGTGTTGCGCTTGTCCGTCCGTTGATTGATTAAAAATTCCATGCCTCGCAAGAAACATGGGCTTTTTCGTTTCCAGCGCAAATTTGCGCTCAGGTCCAGCTCCTTAAGCGGCGGCAACGGGCGCCAACGACGTGAAAGCGCCCTCCAGGCCAATCGGCAAGGAGGGCGCAAATTGCTGCGCTAGTATTCCTCAGTTAATGAGCGGTACCACTTGCCGTGGTGGACGCACCAGGCTATCGGTAGGAATTCCGAAAAGCTGGTGCAGGTTCCAAATCATGGGCAAGGTCAGGTGCCGCTTCCCGTTAAGGATTTCATAAACCCGGTTGACCTTTCCGATTGCCGGCACGAGGTCTTTCGCGGTCAAGCCAGATTGCTCCATGCGGAAGCGGATGGCTTCCACAGGATCAGGCAAGTCGATCGGGAAGTGCACGGCTTCATACGCCTCAACCAGTGTAAGCAGCACTTCGAAGCGATCCCCATCCGGCGTGCCGGGCTCTGGCTCGTTGTCGAAATACGCAGACAGTTGGCGAAGCGCTGCCTTATGGTCTGCCTCGGTATGGATTGGTCTGATTTCCATGTTACGTCTCCAAATCAATTGTATCGGCATCAATGGCGTCGTATTGCTTGTGCGTACCGATGAACTTGATGTACACCGCTTGGAACTTGTATGCAATGGCCACAATGAGCCGATAGTCGTTGCCTTTTATGTTGAAAACCACGCGTCGGTTTTTCAGAATAGTCGCGGCCCCATAGTGTGCTTTGACATCGGATGGTTGGGTCCACGCTGCATTCTTGGTTTCATCCACCCAAGCCTTCAGCGGTTGCTCCGCGTCAGGGTACTGGGTCCAAAACTCCCGAAGAACGCCTATGGCGATGATTTTCATAACGGCATTGTAGTCCCATGCTGGGACATGTCAAGTGCGGGTGTTGCGATGCCTCGATATTCCTTTGTTCTCACTTGTTTCCTCCTCGTGGCCTAGGGAAGCGCTGATTTAATCGTCATTGCGAGGAGCGAAGCGACGAAGCAATCAGAGGTGGACCCGTTTGATTGGACAGAATTTCTCATGTTTTAAGTGATGCGCCTTGCGATTCTGCCTACGCTGCCTTTTTTTGTGGCGGCAACTTCTGCAAATTCTGCATCAACAAAGTACTTAGCCCACCGACACCGTTATGCCGGATCGGCCGATAATCCTCGCCGAATTTCCGCACAATGTTCCGCAAAGACCCACCATTTTTAGCCACTGGTCAATATTCGCCGATAACCTTATCTACTGCGGGTTTTATTTTTGCACGATCAACCATGTTCAGTATGGCCAGTGGAGACTTGAGCCTAACGGTATCGATTGCGAAAATTTCGTCGGTCGACAGAACAAACAGCCCTTCTCCGGCAACCTCAACCAGCGGGGCCATAATGTCTACAGGTTGAGCGTTGGCTCGTAGTGGAATAACAACAGTCGCCCCAGTTTTGCCTGTGATGTGGTCATTCTGAACTGAGACGAGATAAGGTATCTCGACTTTCCTGGTGCCTGGATTAGGATAGATGTCAAATTGTGCCACGGCTTAGATCCGATCAAACTCAGCACCGGCCAACCCTGTCATGGAAATGTCCTTTCCATGCGCAGCCAGCGCTTCGGCATTGCGTTCCACCCAAGCGCGATTTTCAAGTTCTTCAAGCATACGAACAAGCAACTTCTCGGCATGTGCCGAGAAATTAACCTGCTGCTTGAAAGGCTCGAGTCGATCCAGCAAGTCTTGATTGATTGACAACGAAAGTCGGCCTTTCTTAGCGGACGAGGAGTAATGG
>JAIOJM010000327.1 GCA_019911785.1 Sulfuricella sp.
TGGGGCTGGCGGACCGACCGCCTCCGCCACCCGCGGTCGATGAGGGCGAACCCGAGAAGGACGAGGGCCCCGTCTCGCCGCCGGCGGTGCCGCTAAAGTAAGCAGCGGGGTCCAGGCCGGCTGCAACAAGAGCCGGGGCTAGCTGTGCTTCCCTGGCGCCGCAGCTCATGGCGGCGGCGACAACATCGCCAGCCTGTCTGCCGACAGCCATCATGGCACTCAAAACCGAACCGGGCTCGAAACCCTGTGAGATCGCCGCACAGGAAAGGATGGCTGTGGGAACAGGGGTGGCCGCAGCAATAATGGCCGCAAGACTCTCACGGTTATTTGCCCGTTGCTGGATCTCGCTCTCGACCTGGGACATGGTCATGCCGCTCTGGAAGGCCGCGGCAGCGGAAAAGCTCAGCGCCAACGCGCTGACCAACACGGCATGTTTAGCGAACTTGTTCATGGCTGTCGAGCCTCCTGAAATTCAATACCTTTATAAAACAACCATAGCATATCAATGGAAAGAATACCAAGCAAGGGACTATAAGGACAGGGTTAAAGGCGCAAGGTGAAAGGCTCATGATGAAAGCCCCTTGCCCCTAGTAGTCAGTCATGTAGGTTGGGTTAGAGGCCTTATCGCGTAACCCAACAAACCCAATCATCCTTTTAAACGGCGGTGTTGATCTGTGCTGCTCATTCGTTGGCGTCGCCTAGAGGCCTACTTTTGGTGAAGATCGGGTCTGTTGGGTTACGGCGCAAAAAACCGCGCCTAACCCAACCTACATCGGCCGCTACTTACCGTCATGCTTCTTTTTGAAATACTTCTTGTAATAAAAGATCAGTGACACCGCATCAAGTTCAATTTCCGGTGGCAGCGATTTTTGATCATTATTGCTTTCAAGTGACTGGGCTGTCAGCTGTGCATTGAATTCCGAGCTCAACACACCTCTAAAATCTGCCATCTCCCCGCGCACCCTGCCAGCCAACGCCTTGACTGCGTTGACATGCACTATGGCTTCTCCAAGTGAGAGTTGGCCTTCCGTGTAGTGATCGAGTAGCGCGCAACGGAAACACGCACATGCTTTGGGGCGCCACGCGTTGTATGCGCTGCATTGGTTATTTTGGTGTAACACGCACGGTTGCTGGAAGGTAGTATCCTTACCCGAGAACTCGAGTGTCAGCCCCGCTTGTTGGGCAAGCTTCGCTTCGTCCGGATCAACCCCGACATGCCGAAACCACACTCCCTGGCAACACAGGCCGCAGGCCAAACATAAATCCTGGCCATTCCTGATTCGTTCAGAATCTGGATCTGACATGGCCATTATTCCGCTGGAACAATCAAGCCCTGCGCGTTGAGTCCCTGCGCCAGTTCGATGACATCGCGCTCAAGCGCGTCGCGTGTCACTTCATATTCATCTAGCATCGTATCGCAGATTTCCCCGAGGGTCTTGCCCTCGCCCATCAGTTGCCAGATGCGAGCACCGACAGGGTCCAAGCCGAAATACGTTCCGCTGGCCAGATCGAGGATCACGGTTTCGTCGCCCACCTGCCGGGCCATGACCTGCGGCGGAATGCTCACTTTGTCGGATAGTTTCATGCTGCCCCGTCTTCTTTCTTAGCGTGTTCAACAATGGCTTGCCGAACACGCGCCAGTTCCTCAAAACGCCTCGGGTAATCGAGGCGGTAATAAATCGGCTGATTAGCCAGTTTTGCCACCTGGTCAAAATGAGAAGCCAGCACGGGCTGTTCTTTCACATCCAGCAGGAACGAATGTTTCACCCATTCCACCAGCGCCTCGGCTGCGCTCATGCGCTGAAACGTCAACGCCGGGGCGCTGCCGTCACCCAGAAAGTACACCCGCCGCAAAGGCCGGGGCTGTTCGCAAAATGCAATGTCCGCCCCAGCCAGAAACCGCGCCTTGGAGGTGAAATGCAAGGGCGGCGCAGTCGCGGCGCCTGCGGCGACAAGCGCCTCCTGGCTGTCTTCCCACAGGCGAATGGAAGGATGACTGGGCAAGACCTGATAGCCGTTACCGCACGCCTCCACCACCAACCCGTCATCGGTCAAAAAACGAAACCCGCCCGTTGCAAAACTCGCCGCCAGCGTGGACTTGCCCCTGCCGGACGTGGCCACAAAGGCGACTGCCCCATCTGCCACCTCGACCGCGCTGGCATGAAAAACCAGCTTCCCCCGCTTGCTCAAGACCAGCGGCAGTACCTGGTTCAGATGGAGGTGCTGGACGGTTTCGTCCGTCACCTCGGGCGCAGGGTAACAAGTCACGGTGAGCCCATCCGCCGAAACCTGAAAATCCGCCAGGGCGGGGAAGCGCAGCAGATAGCCTGTGTCCGTGCGATAAAACTGCGTCCACAGCGTGCCGTCGGGGAAAGCCCATTCGTGGAAGGGCGCGGTGCGCACCGCCGCCTGTTTCCGCGCATCCAACAATCTGAAATCCACCACTATTCGGTATCCCTGCCCAACACATGAGCAACAAAGCGCAAGATTTCTGCTGCGGACGGAAAAAAGCCGGGGTGCTCCAGCAATATCGCCTGCTCGATCTCCCGCGCCGTGCGCCGCCCAGAAATTGCAGGGTGCAATAAGCGGAAAGTATTGCACCAAATGAAACGCTTAATACGGCGCAAAGCCCTTCGGTTTGCCCTACGCTCGCTAATGAATGGAGTGGCTAACCCCCAGCATCCCGTTGTTGACCATCTTGTAACCATCAGTGGCAATTTAATGGAGTCTAACCGATTATTAAGCTCGCCTGCCGCCCCCGGCCTCAGGTTTTTTACTTCCCGATCCTTGGGTCAGAAGGTGCAACGCTCCATAGACCCGAATTTCGGGGCGGTGATAGGTTTTCTTGCCGAGAAGTATTTGTACCTCGTGGGTCTTCTTTGTTGCAGTATTCTCTTTCATATTGCCCCCACTTTTTACAAGTAAACGATTTCACACGAAACACCAACCTCAAAAAACACCCCGCTTTTCAGCACAAGCTATCACAACCGAATAATGCCCACAATATCCATCCAGGCCATCCCGCATGATTGGGATGATTCTCATAGCGTTTGTATAGTGTAGCCACCCCGCGAGACTCAACCCAGTCATAACGCTTGGCAGGGATGCGTTGGGTCAACTCTTCCCTCATTTCGTGCAAATGCCGGTGAAACGTTATCGAGAAATCCGCCTTGCTTTCCCGCTTCAAGACCAATTCCGGTAAAAGACCGATCATTGCCCGTCTGTGCAGGGCTTTGTTGATACGTCCGCGCGATCGAAGCCGTTCGGGTGTGGTAAGGCAAAACTGAATCAGTCTTGAATCCCAAAATGGCCGACGCAGTTCAAGCCCTGCACTTGAACTCAATCGCTCTTCCGACTCACGCGCCCACACGGAATATGCATCCAGCAGAGTGAGAGTTTTCCCTCGCTGTCCGATTCGCCTGACATTTGCAGTGGATAAACACCGATACTTCTCGCGCCGTCCCTGCATCACGCTCCGCATGGCTGGCGTAAGCCAGGCTTGTTTGTCGATCCCCTCTGCCCGGTCATGGACCTTTCGCAAGGCTCCCTTGACGGAATCCGGCAGCAGCGGCGCAAACCCGAAGCGGCCAAACCACCAAAGACTTTTCCAAAGACCTTCATCGCTAACATCTTCCCTAAAATAATTGTAAAGATCACCCCATTGCCTGGCCGCCAACCCTTCGGCATAGTACAGCTGGCTTCCACCCAGCCACTCGTCACCGCCAACGCCGGCCAGCAAAACCCGGCTACCCCGATCCCTCGCTGCCGCTCTTATCCCCAACCCCATGACGCCATTGGGATACCCCGGGAATTCCCGATAAAGACCGGCCCAATCTCGATACCAGGAAAGCGGCATCTTCGTCGGGGGGATTTCCCGAATTTGCAGCCCCAGATGCTTTCCTACTGCCCGGCTGTACTCCAGTTCGTTGGCATCCGGGTCGTCATGGAAATCCAGCGCATATCCATCGATAGCCGGTACGGGGAGCTTTTGCTGACGGCGCAGGTTCTCCGCCATGGCAAATATCGCAGAAGAATCGAGACCGCCACTGACCTCGATGGCGAGCGGCTGATGCGAGCGGGACATGCGCCGGACTGCGTCGGCAAACAGCTCGCGGTAATGCTCGATATAGTCTTCGTCTTTTGTATAGGGCAGTGTCGCCCACAGATCGGGCTCCCAGTACTGTTCCAGATGCGGGCCGCCGGCTCCAACCTCCATCCGGTGCGCTGCCACCAGCCGCATTACCCCATTCCAGAACGTCTCATCCCTGGAATGCCTCTCGTCAGCCAGAAACTCTGCCAGCATGCCTTCGTTGAGTTCTTCCTTGACCCAGGGCATGGCAAGGATCGCATGCAGCTCCGAGGCAAAGGCGAAGGTTTTTCCGTCCCAGTGGTAGTTGAACGGCTTGTTGCCAACGCGATCCCGCGCGCAGAACGCTGTCCGTTTCCGCGCATCCCAGATCACCAGGGCAAAATCGCCGTCGATGTGGGGCAAACATTCCCGCCCCCACACTTCATACGCCCTTAACACCAGTTCGGCATCCGAGCGATCCCGCAGCACCGCGCCGCGCCCCAGCAACTCGCGCCGCAGTTCTTCCCAGTTGTCCACCCGCCCGTCCATGACGAGCACCAGGCTCTCGTCCTCGTTGCCGAGCGGTTGCTTTTCCTCCAGCGATTCCGGCGTGGTGCGGAGCATGCACTGGCCGAGGGCAACCGAGCCCTTGACCCAGTGATTGATGCCATCCGGCCCGCGATGCACCATGGCGGCAGTCATTTTTTCCACCAGCCCCGGCTCGACGGGCGCGCCGTCAAAACGGATGATGCCTGCGATGCCGCTCATGAAAAGGATTCCGATGATAAGGGTTCATTGAATGCGGCAAAGCGCTCGGCCACATCCGGCGCATCATTGATGGGCTTGCCCGCGTATTCGACCCAGGCGTGAGCATCGAGCTTGCCTTGCGCGAGTTGTACGCCGATACGCAACTCGCCTCTCACGCCACGGCGGCGCAGCAGCCAGATCAACAACAGGGAACGGGTCAGGCAGGTGGCGGGGCCTGGCGCGTGATTCGCGGCGATGTTGACCAGGGCGCCGATGGCGGCCATTTTATCGAATGTGGGCGGCGTTCGCGCGCTGAGGGGAGAACGGTCAAGCCAGGCTTGAAAGCGGGAAAGCCCGAGCACGCGCAGCCCGGCCCAGAACAGGGGCAGCAGCAGCATGGCCGTGAGCAACACTTTCTGCTCAGGCCAGGACAGGGCGCGGAATTTTGCCAGTTTGCCGACTAGGGGTTGCATGATCCTTGAAACCTCAGTTGACCGCTCATTTGTGTATTTAACCCGGATGTCCATTGGAATGTTCGTGCATGTAGGAGCGCCGCCCCCGGCGCGAATGTGGATGCAAATCGCGGCCAACCCCCATCCCAACCTTCCCCCGCAAGCGGGGGAAGGGGCGATCGTCTCCCCTCCCGCTTGCGGGAGGGGATTGAGGGGAGGGCTGGCGCCGCTCCCACAGTGGTGTTTTGGCCCTAATGGATAATCCGGGTTTAATATTATGATCCTATATTACTTTATATTGCCATTCACCCGATGGGTGAGTCCGCTGCAAGCTGGATTGCCCGATTTCCCCCGGGCTACGCAGGCTGAATCTGCGTGATATTGCCCCCGGCCAGCCGCACCACCCGATCCGCGAGCGCAAGGCTGGCGGGGCGATGGGTAATGAGGATGACGGTTCGATTGGCGAGGGTGTGGTGGCATTCTTCGATGAAAGATTTCTCGCCTTGCGGGTCGAACATGGCGGTGGCTTCGTCCAGCACCAGAATCGGGGGGTCTTTGAGCAGGGCGCGTGCCAGGGCGATGCGCTGGCGCTGGCCGCCGGACAGTTTGACGCCTTGGTCGCCAATGAGGGTGTCGTACCCCTGCGGCAGACGGGTGATGAAGTCGTGCGCCTGGGCGGCCCTGGCGGCAGATTCTATGGCTGCCTCATCGGCATCGAGCCGGCCATAGCCGATGTTGTCGCGCACGCTGCCGTTGAAGAGCAGCACATGCTGGGGAACGATGCCGATCTGCCCGCGCAGGCTGCGCAGGCTGACTTCGGCGATATCCATGCCGTCGATGAATATCTGACCGGCATCGGGCTCGTGCAGGCGCATGAGCAGGTGCGCCAGGGTGCTTTTGCCTGCGCCGTTTTCACCCGTGATGGCGAGGGTCTCCCCGGCCTGAATCCGCAGGTTCATGGCATCCAGCGCCGGGGTTCGTCCGGGATAGGCGAAGCTGACGTTGCGGAACTCGATTTCGCCGCGCACCGGTGGAAGCGTGTGGCCGCCCTGGAAAATCGGCTCGGGGCGCTCGGTCAGCACATTCTGCAAGCGTTCCAGTGTGCCGCGCGCCTTCTGGGTCTGGCCGTATACGCCCGCAAGCGCACTGACGGGGCGGGTCAGGAGCGCGGCATACAGCAGGAAGCTGACCAGTTCGGCGGGAGTCATGCTGCCGCCGCTGACGCGCCCGCTCGCCAGCCACAACAGGAGCACCACGGCAGCGGCGGCGATGAACTGCACGGCGGGTTCGAGCGCGGCGTAAATGCGTTGCTGCGTGGTGCTGAGATGCACGATGAGCTGGATCTGCTTGCGGTAGCGTTGGGATTCCTGCATTTCGCGGGTGAAGGTTTTGATCGCGGGCAACATGCCGAGGTTTTCTTCGGCGATGGCGATGGCGGCGGCGTGTTCTGTCTGCAACTGGCTGGCAAGCGGGCGCAGCCTTCGCCCCATGATCTTGAGCAGCAGATAGAACAAGGGAATCAGCACGGCGACCATGAGCGCCAGCAGGGCATCGGTGCGAAACATCAGCAATACCGCACCGGCCACAGTCAGCAAAAGCGGTATCACGCTCAACAGCGTGCCGGTGATGAAGCCGGAGAGCTCCGCCACTTCGTAAGTGAGCAGCGCCAGAATGTCGCCCTGGCGGCTTCGGTGATAGAAACTCAGCGGCAGGGCCTGCAAGTGGTCATAGATGCGAATACGCAGGTCGGCCAGAATCCGCTCCGCGCTGCGGCTCAACAGGTAGCCGTTGGCAAACTTGAGCAGCGCCTGAAACGCAAACAGGGCAAGCAGCGCCAGCAACACCCATCCCACGTTCCCCTGCCCGCCGGACAGCACGCTACCGGCAAAACGTCCGCCCAGCCAGGGCACGGCCAGCGCCGCGCCGGTTTCCGTCAGCATCAGCACACCCGAGACGGCAAGGCTGGTGCGATAGGGCGCGGCGTAGCCAAGGAGGGCACGCAGATTCATCAAGCCTTCAATATTGGGAGCGCTCAACTCATCACCTTGTTTTCGGCAGGGGGAGGGATTTACGAAAAGATATGCGATTGCCCGGCCATGGGATGTTCAAAACATTGGTGTTCATTTTTTCAGCTTACCTCACATGCGCCGGGGTGACAAAAACTAATCCAATGGGCTACAATTATACTTCATGATTACCGTGGCCGAACTCCCCGAATACATCCGCCGGTCCGAAAAACTGCTATCGGATGCCGAGCGCCGGGACGTGGTGGATTACCTCGCCATTCATCCCAAGGCGGGCGATGTGATGGAAGGAACTGGCGGCATTCGCAAGCTTCGCTGGGGCCGTGGAGGGCGAGGCAAGAGCGGGGGCGTCAGGGTGGTCTACTATTTCCACAGCGAGGCCATGCCGCTTTACCTGCTGGCACTCTTCGCCAAGAACGAACAGGCGAACCTGAGCAAGGCGGAGCGCAACGAATTGGCGGGGCTGGTGGACATTCTGGTTTCCGTATGGCTGGAGAAATAGAGATGGGAAAAGCATTCGAGAGTATCAAGCAAGGACTGGATGAGGCGATAGCCCACGCCAAGGGCGGGACGGTGGCGGCAAGAGTGCATGAGGTCGGGCCGGTGGACGTGGCAAAGCTGCGCCGCCGCCTGGGGCTGACGCAAGAACAATTCGCCGCCCGCTTCGGTTTTTCCGTGGCAACGTTGCGCCATTGGGAGCGGGGCGACCGCACCCCCCATGGCCCGGCCCGCGTGTTCCTCAACGTTATAGACCGCGATCCGCAAGCTGTCATGAAGGCATTGGAAATGGCGGCCTGAAAATGGGCTTCCGTATTCCAACATGAAGCTGGCCACCTGGAACGTCAATTCACTTAAAGTTCGTCTTCCCCAAGTCCTGGACTGGCTGGCGGCACATCAGCCGGATGTGCTGTGCCTGCAGGAAACCAAGCTGGAGGATGTGAATTTTCCTGCTGCCGAGATCACTGCGGCCGGGTATCAAGTGCTGTTCAGCGGCCAGAAGACCTATAACGGCGTGGCGATCCTGAGCAAAACCCCGGCCTCGGAAGTGGTTACTGCAATTCCCGGTTTCGTGGACGAACAAAAGCGCGTGCTGGCGGCGACCATCGCTGGCGTGCGGGTCATCAACCTCTACATCCCCAACGGCCAGAGCGTCGATTCCGACAAGTACCAGTACAAGCTGGGCTGGCTGCAGGCCCTGACCGCCAAGCTGGCGGAGGAGCTGGTGCGTCATCCCAAACTGGTGCTGCTGGGCGATTTCAATATCGCGCCGGAAGAGCGCGACGTCTACGACCCCAAGGCATGGGAAGGGCAGGTGCTGTTCAGCCAGCCTGAGCGCGATGCCTTCCGGCAGTTAACCGGTTTAGGGCTGGCCGATAGTTTCCGCCTGTTCGAGCAGCCGGAAAAATCCTACACTTGGTGGGATTACCGCATGAACGCTTTCCGCCGCAACATGGGTCTGCGCATCGACCACATCCTGCTCAGCCCCGCGCTGGCCGAAACCTGCAAGTCCTGCACAATCGATAAGGAAGCGCGCAAGGCGGAGCGTCCCTCCGATCATGCCCCGGTAATAGTCGAGTTTTAAGGTTCTGCTGGCCACAGCAC
>JAIOJM010000328.1 GCA_019911785.1 Sulfuricella sp.
TGACGGCAACGGTAATCCATACTTCTTTCAGCACCTTGAGACGAATCGAGGCGCCGCCGTCGAACAGGATGTAGCTGGAGCCGAAAATCAGGATCAACTGGTTGATTGCCGAATCCGTCTTGATGTCCACCAGCCCGAAAACTCCAGGGCCAATCAACATGCCGATCAGCAGAAACACGACTACGTCGGGCACCTTTGCCAATCGCGCCAGCAAGCCGGAGAACGTGCCAACCGCGAGAATGATGCCGAACACCAGAAAGGTGTGCTTGGTCAGTTCCAGTGATGCGGAAGACTCCATAGTATCAGTTTTTGTGTTGATTTATAAGAAAACGGCGGAAACAGTGTGTTTATTCTGGCATGGAATGGGGAAAAGTGCATCACGATGTGTTGTTACACTCCCCTTCAGAAGATCAATGTCGAATGGCGTCTCGCTTTCCCGCTGGTGCGTTTCCAATATGTGCAAATGGTTTGCCCGGGCCAAGGATGAGAATGGGGCTATCTGGCGGTAAGGGAAACAGGGTATCGTTGCCATATTTTCACGCATGGGGTTAACGCGATGAGTTCGACCGTTCAGATCATCCTGTCTCTCCTCACCCTCCTGTTTTTGTCCATTTTGACCCATCTCGCCGCGCCGAAAATGCGGGTGCCTTATTCCGTGCTGCTGGTGGTGGTCGGTCTCCTGCTCATCCCCCTGAGCAAGGTGCCGGCCTTTTCCTATATCACCAGTTTCCAGCTGACATCGGAAATCCTGTTTTTCATTTTTCTGCCGATCCTGATTTTCGAATCGGCCTTCAACATGAACATCCGCCGGATAGGAGAGAATATCGGCGCCATTTCCGCGCTCGCCATCGTCAGCCTTCTGGTGTCGGCGTTTTTTGTTGCCTTTGCCGGCTATTGGGGATTGGGGGCGATCGGGCTCGAGGTGCCCTTGATCGTCGTGCTGTTGTTCGGCGCGCTGATCTCCGCTACCGATCCGGTCGCCATTCTTGCGTTGTTCAAGGACTTCGGCGCGCCACGGCGCCTGGCGCTTATTTTCGAGGGGGAGAGCCTGTTCAACGATGCGACCTCGCTGGCACTTTTCCTGATTGTGCTGGAGTCGGCGCGCGCGGGCTTTCAGGGCGCAGCCTCGCTACTGCATGGCATATTCATTTTTCTTTCCATGCTGCTTGGCGGCACCGTTTTCGGCTTTGTGATGGGTGGGGTTTTTTCCAAGCTGCTCCAGTTTGCCCGCCACGAGCACCTGCAGATTACCCTGACCATGCTTGCCGCGCACACGACCTTTCTGCTGGCCGAACTCATCTCCCATTCGCTCACGCTGATGGGCAAGCCGATCCACGTTTCCTCCATCCTCGCCACCGTGATCGCCTCGCTGGTTATCGGCAGCTATGGCCGTTTCAAGGTCATGCCCGGGGTTCTGGCCTATATGGAACGTTTCTGGGGCTATGCGGCCTTTGTCGCCAATTCGCTGGTCTTCATCCTGCTGGGCCTGCTCTTCAACACCCTGTCGGTCAGCCTGCTGGACATCCTGCCCGCCCTGGCGGTGATCATCGTTGTGGTCGTGGTGGCACGCGCCATTTCGGTATATCCGGTCATCGGCGTGATGAATGCGGTTCGTCTGGAACAGCCCATCCCGCTTTCCTGGCAGCACCTCATGGCCTGGGGCAGTCTGCGCGGCGTCCTCGCGGTTACCATGGTGCTCATCATCCCGGAGACATTGAGCCATCCGGAATGGAAACAGGCCTACTCCATCAGGGAATTCATTCTGGCGCTCACGATCGGGTGCATCTATTTCACGCTATTCATCAAGGCTACGACCATGAGCGGCGCGATCCGTCGCTTCCGCATCAACGAATTGCACGGGCTGGAGCCGATGGAATACCTCGAGGGCAAGATTTATGTCTATGCGCAAACCTTGTTGCGTCTGCTGTCCCTGCATGATCAACCTCATGTCGCCGGAGATGTCCTGCAGGCCCTGCAGGCAAAGTATACCCGCCTTTACCAGGAGGCTTACAGCGAACTTTCCCGCAACGCCCATGATTCCGCGGCGATGTTTGCCCGTGTCTTGCTTATTCATGCTATCGGGATCGAGAAGCACACTCTGAAAGCGCTGTATGCCGCTGCGGAGCTCCCTGAAACCGCTTACCGCAGGGTGCTGGGCAAACTCGAGCAGCAATTGGGATTGCTTGAGCAGGGCCTGTCAGGCGCTACAAGTATCAAGACCCTGCGCGGGAAACGGCGCTGGCTGCGCCTGCGGCAATTTATCGGCATGTCAACGGACAGGTTGACCGATCCTGCAGAGAAGTATCTTTACTATCGCGCCTTGGCCATCAGTTCGCAAGAGGTGATCGACTTGCTGTCACGGTTGGAGGCGCACCAGGGACTCAGGGTTTTTGCGGCGGATGCCGTGTTTTCAAAAATCCTCGATCAATATCATGAACATAAAAGCCAGGCGCTGGGCAAGGCGGCGGCGCTGCTAAAACAGTTCCCTGCCCTTGAGGCGCGACAGCTTCAGATGCTGGAGCAGGAGCTCTCGCAGTCGCAAACCTTATTGCTGGAAGAACTGGAGAGCAGCGAGGTCATCACGCCCGCTGTGAAGTCGGTTCTCTACGGAGAGCTTCGACAGCAGTGCGCGCCAAAACCTTAACCTGGGGCGGCCGGTGGTGCCGTGGATCGAGAACAGGGTCTCACCGCCTCGTCGAACAGCAGCGCGCCGCCAGCTTGCGCGCCTCTTCCAGCACCAGCACGCTGGCGGCGGTGAGCCCCGCCAGCCCCCAGTCATGCAGGCTCAA
>JAIOJM010000036.1 GCA_019911785.1 Sulfuricella sp.
GCCGGTAAGCAGTTCGATGCCCTCGTTCGCATGCTCTGCGGTATAAATATGGAAAAGTCCCTTGGCGACGGCCTCCACGACCTTGCTCTCCAGCATCAGGTGGCGCCGGTTGCGGTGGGGAATCAGCACACCCTGGCTGCCGTCCAGTCCGGCAGTTTCGCAAATGCGGAAATAACCCTCGATTTTTTCATTGATCCCGCCCACCGGCAGCACTTCGCCGTGCTGGTTGACCGCGCCGGTGACAGCGATGCCCTGCCTGAGCGGCAGGCCCGACAAGGACGAGAGCAGGGCGTAAAGCTCGGCGCAGGAGGCGGAATCCCCTTCCACGCCATGGTATTCCTGCTCGAAGACGATGGAGGCATTGAGGGAAAGCGGCGCGATATGAGCGAATAGTGCAGCCAGATAGTTTTGCAGAATGAATACGCCCTTGTCGTGAATCGGGCCGGACAATTCGACCTCGCGCTCGATATTCAGCAGACCGTCATCACCTGCGAACGTGTGTGCGGTAATCCGTATCGGAAAACCAAAACGGTAATCGCCCAGATCGGCCTGCGTCAGGCCGTTAAGCTGACCCACTTTCTCGCCATGCAGATCAATCAGCAGATCTCCTTCGGCAATGGATTCGCGCAGACGCTGGTCGGGATAATCGTGCCGCCAGGTGCGTGCCTGTAGCGCCGCCTCGACGTCCGCGGCCTCGACCAACCCGTTCTTGCGGGCACGGCAGATGGCGGCGCTTTCCATCACCAGCGCCTCGGTGCGGCCGAAGATCGCGCTCTGGCGCGCCTGATCATCCACGTCGCGGTGGCCATCTTCAAGCAGGCGCGCTACCGCTGCGGAGGAAAAATGGGGCAGCCCGAGCTGGCGGCAGGCATGGGCGACAAAAATCGACGAGGCGCGCCGGGTTTCGGCGCTGGATGAAAAGCTTTCGGCAAAATCCACCTTCACCCGGAGGTGGCGTGCGAACTCCGGATCTGCCTCCTGCAGCTCGTAATACTGCTCGCGTGAGCCGATCAAAACGATTTTGACCTCGACATCCACCGCCTCGGGCTCGAGCGAAACCGCCGCAATCGGCGTGAATGCCGTGCCCGGCTCCTCGATCTGCAGCCTGCCGCTGCGCAGGAAGCGCCGCAGCTTTTCCCACACCAGCGGATCGGCCAGCAAGTCGCGCAGGTGCAGCATGAGGAAGCCGCCGTGCGCCTTGAGCAGGCTGCCGGCGCGGATGCGGGTAAAATCCGTCACCAGCACGTCGTTCACCGACTGATACTCGATGCTGCCGAACAGCGAACGGAACAGCGGATTGTCCTCGACAATCACCGGCGCGCCCGATAGGCCATCATTGTCCACCACCAGGTTGACCCGGTAGCGGGACAGCGCCCTTTCCAGACTCTCCTGACGGCTTTCCTCATCGTCATCGGCAGCCTGGAACAGCGCCAGGTTGTCGAGCACGTCATGGGCCATGTCGTCCAGCCAGGCATTCAGTTTGGCGGCATCCTTGATCTGCTTCTTCAGCCCGGCGCGGATCTCCTGCAACCCGTGATCCAGCAGCGGCTTCACCACTTGGCGGCGCAGCGCCGCCAGCGCCTCGTTCATCACCCGTTCCAGCGGCCTGGTTTTCTCGAAATAAAGGGTGATCGCGGCACGCAATTCCTGCTCAGCCTGCTCGACCGCCGCCCGGCGATCCTTCGGCAAGGAAAGCACTTCGTCCTCGACCAGCGGCTGCCCCGTCTCGCCCAGCAAGGTGAACACCATCCGCCCGTCCTCGCGGTGGATGCTGAAATTGCGCGCTTCTGCAAAGGCGGAGAGTTCGGCATAAGCCTTGGTTTCCTCATCCTTGTAGGCTTTTTCGATATGCGCGCTTTCGGTCTTGAAATCCTGCCCCGTTAGCTGCTGCGGGATTTCCGTCACCAGGGATTTCGCCATCTGCTGCAGGAGTTGGCGCAGCTGGCGCCCCTGCCCAGCCGGCAGGCGCAGCGCCATCGGCCTTTCCGGGGTATCGAAGTTGTGCAGGTAGCACAGGTCGGGTGGCGCCAGCCGCTCGGCGGCAACCGCCTGCATCGCCTGCCTGAGCAGGGAAGTGCGTCCGCTGCCGACCTCGCCCAGAACGAACAGGTTGTAGTCCGGCTGATCCATCCCCAAGCCGAAGCGGGCGGCCGTTTCGGCGCGTTCCTGGCCGATCCAGGGCAAAGGCAGGTTGAGCAGTTCGGAAGTATCGGAAAACCCCAGCGAATCGGGGGCTATGGTCAGGCGAAGATCGGTGGGCGTCAGGTTTGAGATTGGCATTTTTTAATTATCCTAAAAACCGCAGTTTCATCCGCAGATTACACAGATTAACGCAGATTTTCATATGCTTGCGGGTGAGTAGCGCATCACCCAAAAGGTGCGTCACCTATCCAATCTTACTCGTTGTTTAATCTGCGAAAATCTGCGTAATCTGCGGACAACTGCTTTTTCTAGGATTATTTGTTTCCGCTAATTGCGCACTGATTCGGCTCGCCGACCTGCAACGGCAGATCGCCGCTCCTCACGCCGATGCTGCCGACGGCATGCACCGCCGCCACATAATGCTTGTCCTCGTGCAGCCTGTCCCAGCTTTCCGGATGCAGCCGGCCGTGCATGCGGATCAGGCGCGCCATGCCCGGCGCCGGCATTTCCCATTTCAGGCCGGCCAGCAGCGCATCGGCGCTGTCCGGCTTGTTGCACACCAGCACCATGTCGCAGCCCGCCTGCAGGGCGGCCTCGGCGCGCTGCACCACACCGCCCGCCACGCTGGCGCCTTCCATGGAAAGATCGTCGCTGAAAATCACGCCGTCGAAGCCTAACTCCTTGCGCAGGATATCCTTCAGCCAGATGCTGGAGAATCCCGCCGGCAGCTTGTCCACCTTGGGATAAATCACGTGCGCCGGCATCATCCCGGCCAGGCCGAAATCGATCATCTGCTTGAACGGGACCAGGTCATCCATCTCGATGTCGGCATAGTCGCGCTCGTCCACCGGGATTTCCAGGTGGGAATCGGCACGCACGAAACCATGGCCGGGAAAATGCTTGCCCACCGCGGCCATGCCACCCTGCTTCAGGCCCAGCATCAGGCTGTGCGCAAGAACGGCGATAGCCTGCGGGTCACGGTGGAAAGCGCGGTCGCCGATCACCCCGCTGTGCCCGAAATCGATGTCCAGCACCGGGGTGAAGCTGAAATCCACGCCGCTGGCGCGCAGCTCCGCCGCCAGCACCCAACCGGTCTGGTGAGCCAGGGTCTTGGCGCGGTTCGGATGTTCGTCCCAGATATGCCCCAGCTCGCGCATTGGCGGCAAGCGGGTGAAGCCGTCGCGGAAACGCTGCACCCGACCCCCTTCATGGTCCACGGCAATCAGCAGATGCGGGTTGCGCAAGGCGTGAATTTCGGCGGTCAGCCGGGAAAGCTGCGCCTGCGAGGTGTAATTCCTGCCGAACAGGATCACCCCGCCGACCAGTGGGTGTTTCAGTCTTTTCCTGTCCTCGTCGGTCAATTCGGTGCCGAGAACATCGAGCATTACCGGGCCAAGAGTCATTTTGGGTTTCTTTATCTAAAAACGGCGATTAACCACGAATGCCACGAATGTTCACGAATGAACACGAATAGTTTGGAACAGTTATTGCCTCCACAAACAGGCGGATCAGACCACAAGCACTAACCAACTGATTATTCGTGAACATTCGTGTTTCATTCGTGAATATTCGTGGTTAATCGCTTTTTTGGGTTTATTGTTCCAAAACCGAAAAAGCCACCACCATCTCCACCTCGTCGCTGATCGACAGGTGGTGGCCGCGAATATTGCGCTGTGCCAGAGCTTGCGCCAACTCGGGCTCCAGCCCGAAAACCGGTCGGCCGAGAGTGTCGTGCGTCACGCGGATGTTGTGCCAGGTGGCCGGATGGCGCATCCCCGTGCCAAGCGCCTTGACGAAGGCCTCCTTGGCAGCAAAGCGTTTGGCGAGAAAGCGGGCGCGATGGACGCTGGTCGCAAAATCGTCCCATTCCGCCGCCGCCAGAATACGCCGCGCAAACCGGTCGCCGAAACGGTTCAGCGCTTCCTGGATACGCCCTACCGCAACAATGTCGGCACCAATCCCGTAAATCATCTGGCCACGGCCACCATCAGCGCCTTCATTTCCGCCACCGCCCGCTCCCAGCCCACGAACAATGCCTGCGCCACGATGGCATGACCGATGTTGAGCTCGTAAACGCCGGGGATGGCGGCAATTTTCTGCACGTTGTGGTAATGCAGGCCGTGGCCCGCATTCATCCGCAGTCCGAGCTTGATGCCGTATTCGACCGCCGTGCGGATGCGCGCGATTTCCATCTCCTGCGCCGCCTCCGTTTCGGCATCGGCGAAGTGGCCGGTATGAATTTCCACCACCGGCGCGCCCGCTTCCCTGGCCGCATCGAGCTGCGCCTTTTCCGGCGCAACGAACAGCGAAACGCGAATCCCGGCATCGCCCAATGCAGCGCAGGCCTGCTTGATGCGCCCGAAATGGGCAACCACGTCGAGCCCGCCTTCGGTGGTCCGCTCCTCGCGCTTCTCCGGCACCAGGCAGACATCCTGCGGTTTCAAACGCAGGGCGATTCCCACCATCTCGTCCGTCACCGCCATTTCCAGATTCATTCTAGTCTGCAAGGCTGCGCGCAGGATTTCCACGTCCTGGTCCTGGATGTGGCGACGGTCTTCGCGCAAGTGCAGGGTAATCGAATCCGCGCCGGCCGATTCCGCCATCAGCGCCGCCTGGATCGGGCTGGGATAGCGCGTCCCGCGCGCCTGCCGAAGCGTGGCGACGTGGTCGATGTTGACCCCCAAATGAATCATAGTTCCTGTAAGTCCTTTAGTATCTGGCGGGTATGCAGGGTGCCCTCGCCGAGATAATGATTGATCAGCGCCCGCATCAGCGCCTTGCTTTGCTGCAGGGTGACCGGATCGCCGTAATCGTCGGCGGCCATGTCCAGCAGCGTCTTCCCCCGCAATTCTACACCGTTTTGGCCGGTTTTTTGCCGCACCGGGCCGCGCTCGAAAACGTAGCGGTAATGCGTCTCCGGCTCGATTGCCGCCCCGGAATCGGCATCATGGCCGAGCGTCAGGGCGTAACCCAGCTCCTTCAGCAGATTCATTTCAAAACGCCGCAGCACGGCGGCATAATCCGTGCGCCGCGCGAGTTCCTGCAGGGTTTCCTGGTAATGAAGGAACAGCTGCTCGTGCGGGTCATCGCGGTGCAGCAGCTTGAGCAGCAGCTCGTTCAGGTAAAAACCGCAGATCAGCGCCGTGCCCTGCAACAGCGGCTGCCCGCCCTGCCATTCGGCGCTGTGCAGGGTGCGCAGCTCGGCCTTGCCGAACCAGCTCAATGAAAGCGGCTGGAAGGAAAGCAACAGTCCGCGCACGGCCGATTTCGGTCGGCGCGCCCCGCGCGCCATCAGCGGCAGACGGCCGAAATCGCGGCTGAAAACCTCGACGATCAGGCTGGTTTCGCGATAGGGATAGGTATGCAGGACGTAGGCGGGTTGCTCTCCCTGCCTGGCATTATGTTCTCGTGCCATACCCTCAAATAATAGCTAACAAATCAACAGGATTATTTTTTAACAACGCGAATTATACGGCGTAGGATGCATGGCTATCCATTATTTTCGGCCCCCTTTATTGAAGCAGTCTGGATTTGAAGGAGATTTGAAACATGCAAAGAAGGGGCGTGAAGCCACAGATTTCCCCGCAAGGCAAAATATTGCTTCACGGAAAATAGTTATCTACTCTCCCGGAGATGGTAAAATCTCTCATTTAGGCTAATCATACAGCGGCATCATGCGCTTAAAAGCCAGTTATAACTATTGACGTTAGTCCGAGGGTAGCAATGAAATGTGTGGATGACTTCCGCCTGCAATTCGGCAAGCAGGAACTGGTGCCGATCATTATTGGCGGGATGGGTGTGGATATCTCGACGGCCGAGCTCGCGCTCGAGGCGGCGCGTTTGGGCGGGATCGGCCACATTTCCGACGCCATGCTGCCGACCGTGACCGACCGCCGCTACGAAACGCACTTCATCAAGGAAAAACTCAAGCAGTACAAGTACAACATCGGCAATTCCGACAAGTCGGCGGTGAAGTTCGACCTCGGCCAGATTGCCGAGGCCACCCGCCTGCATGTGAGCAAGTCGATGGAAGCCAAGCGCGGTGAAGGCATGATCTTCATCAACTGCATGGAAAAACTCACCATGAACGCACCGCGCGAAACGCTGCGCGTGCGCCTGCGCACGGCGCTGGATGCCGGGATTGACGGCATCACGCTGAGCGCAGGGCTGCACCTCGGTTCGTTTGCGCTGATGGAGGATCACCCCCGCTTTCGCGATGCCAGGCTCGGCATCATTGTCTCCTCGCTGCGGGCGCTGCAGCTATTCCTGCGCAAAACCGCCAAGCTCAATCGGCTGCCGGATTTCATCGTGGTCGAAGGGCCTCTGGCCGGCGGACACCTCGGCTTCGACATGGATTGGGCGAAATACGATCTGCACACCATCATGGCTGAAATTTTGCAGTATTTGCAAAATGAGAAATTGAATATTCCGCTGATTGCGGCCGGGGGAATTTTCACCGGCAGCGATGCCGTGTCCTTCCTCGAAAACGGCGCAGCGGCGGTGCAGGTGGCAACACGCTTTACCGCAGTACACGAGTGCGGCCTGCCGGAGAAGGTGATGCAGGAGTACATCAAGGCCACCGAGAACGACATCGAGGTCAACACCATTTCACCCACGGGCTATCCGATGCGGATGCTCAAGAACAGCCCGGCGATCGGCTCAGGCATCCGTCCTGGCTGCGAATCTTACGGCTATCTGCTGGATGGCTCCGGGAATTGCGCCTACATCGAAGCCTACAATCACGAAGTGGCCCTCCACCCGAAGGCAAAGAAAATCTCGGTGAAGGACAAGACCTGCCTTTGCACTCACATGCGCAACTTCAATTGCTGGACCTGCGGCCATTACACCTATCGGCTCAAGGACACCACGCGACGCCTGCCGGACGGCAGTTACCAGATACTCAGCGCAGAGCACGTGTTCCGCGACTATCAGTTCAGCGTCGACCAGAAGATCGCATTGCCGGATTAAAAGACCATGAAAAGAACAGACCTGGAAAAAAATATCGGCTTGAAAATAAAGAGCCAAATCAAACGACCCGGCACTGCCGGACGCATCGGTCAAGAAGCTGCCGTTACCGTAGACCGGCGCGAACAACGCAAACTCGATCAGGCGCTCGGCCTGGTGCCGTTTGCAGTCAAACTGAACGGCGATCTGGTAAAGCAGATCCAGTCACTGGCGCAGGAACGTCAGGTAGGCCTGAACGAAATGGTTGCGGAGTTGCTGCAAAAAGGGTTGGGCAGCTAAACGAAGCCCTGATTAACCCCCTCTCCCCTTGCGGGAGAGGGTTGGGGAGAGGGGTGGGTTTACACCCTCACCCATTTATCAGCGATGGCGTCCACCGGAACGGTGCAGCGGGGGTGTCCGTGGTGTCGCCACATTGCCATTTGCCTCTCTGGCCGGCGCCGCTCCCCGACCCTGTGAGGGTGCCCTGGGCGCGGAAGAACGGCCTCTCGGCTGACCACGGCCGCCCGGTGTTGACCCGCGTCCGTTCTGGATCGGCTCTGGCTTGGCGTTACGGTCCGGCTCGAAGCCCGGCACCACTTCCTCGGGCAATTCCCGCTTCAGCAGTCTTTCGATATCCGCCAGCAGCTTGTATTCATCGACGCACACCAGCGACACGGCTTCACCCGACGCGCCCGCGCGACCGGTGCGGCCGATGCGGTGAACGTAATCCTCAGGCACGTTGGGCAACTCGAAGTTGACCACATGCGGCAAGTCAACGACATCGATACCGCGGGCGGCGATGTCGGTCGCCACCAGCACCCTCAGGCTGCCGTCCTTGAACTCGCTCAATGCGCGCGTCCGCGCCGACTGGCTCTTGTTGCCGTGGATCGCCAGCGCCGGGATGCCGCCCTTGATCAGATGTTCGGCCAGCTGGTTGGCGCCGTGCTTGGTGCGGGTGAACACCAGCACCTGCGACCAGTCGTGCTGCTTGATCAGGTGGGAAAGCAAGGCGCGTTTCTTATCGCGGTCCACCGGGTAAACCTTGTGCGACACGTTGTCGGCAGTGGCATTGCGGCGCGCCACCTCGATCATCGCGGGCTTGTTCAGCAAGCCGTCAGCCAGCGCCTTGATCTCGTCGGAGAAGGTGGCAGAGAACAACAGGTTCTGCCGATGCCTGGGCAACAGCGCGAGGATTTTCTTGATGTCGCGGATAAAGCCCATGTCCAGCATGCGGTCGGCTTCGTCCAGCACCAGGATTTCGACATGCGACAGATCGACGGTTTTCTGCTGTACGTGGTCCAGCAGGCGTCCTGGCGTGGCAACCAGGATATCCACGCGACTCCTGAGTTTGGTGATTTGCGGGTTGATGTTGACCCCGCCGATCATCGTCATGGAATTCAGTTTCAGGTGCTTGCCGTAGTCGCGCACGCTCTCCTCCACCTGTGCAGCGAGTTCGCGGGTAGGAATGAGGATCAGCGCCCGAATCGGCGGACGCCCGCTGGATGGGCCTTTGACACTAGTGTCGGAAAGCCGGTGCAGGATAGGCAGAACGAAACCGGCGGTCTTGCCGGTGCCGGTCTGTGCGCCGGCAAGCAGGTCGCCGCCCGACAGCACGGCGGGAATCGCCTGCATCTGGATCGGGGTGGGAACGGTGTAGCCGCGTTCAGTGACGGCACGAACAATTTCATCGGACAGGCCGAGGGAAGCAAAGGACATGGTGACTCCAGGAATTACATCGGCCTGTCGCCGTTTATCGGCGCCAGTCTTAGACAGATGAGGGGGTTTAATTCAGCCCGAATGGGCAGCGGCGCGATGACTGGGTGCGTAAGCCGCAGGCGCGCATTATAACAGAGTGGAGGCCGTTGCGCCGTTTAGCCGTAAGGTATAGAGAGAGACTACTCGTAGCCCAGGCTTTTCACTGCCCGTTCGTCGTCAGCCCAGCCGCTTTTCACCTTGACCCACACTTCGAGGTAAACCTTGAGGCCGAACAGTTCTTCCATGTCCTTGCGGGCCTGGGTGCCGATTTCCTTGAGTTTTTCGCCTTTCTTTCCGATCAGGATCGGCTTCTGGCTGTCCCTGTCGACGATGATGGCAGCGTAGACGCGGCGCAGGTCGCCGACGGTTTCGAACTTCTCGATCTCGACGCTGATGGAATAGGGAATCTCGTCACCCAGGAGGCGGAAAACCTTTTCGCGCACGATTTCGGCGGCGAGAAAACGCTCGCTGCGGTCGGTGATTTCGTCCTCGCCATAGATCGGCTCGCCTTCATGCAAATGA
>JAIOJM010000329.1 GCA_019911785.1 Sulfuricella sp.
GTAAAAATCAACGATGCGGATTCTATTGAGTAACGATGATGGTTATTTCGCTCCTGGCCTGGCCTGCCTTGCCGAAACGCTTTCCTCCCTTGCCGATATCACTGTAGTCGCCCCAGAGCGCGACCGCAGCGGCGCCAGCAACTCGCTCACCCTCGACCGCCCGCTAAGCCTGCGCAGAGCGCACAGCGGTTTCTATTACGTTAACGGCACGCCCACTGACTGCGTCCACCTTGCCGTGACCGGCATGCTGGATCATCTGCCGGACATGGTGATTTCCGGCATCAATCACGGCGCCAACATGGGCGACGACACGGTTTATTCGGGTACGGTGGCGGCGGCAACCGAAGGTTACCTGCTGGGTGTCCCCTCAATTGCGGTGTCCCTGGTGAGCAAGGGGGCCGGCAACTATCCCGCCGCGGCGCGCGTGGTCGCCGAGCTTGTCAAGCGCCACCAGGATCATCCCTTCACCAGCCCGGTGCTGTTGAACGTCAATGTGCCGGATGTTCCCTACGAGCAGATTCAGGGCCGGGAGATCACACGGCTGGGCCGGCGCCACAAGGCGGAACCCGTGGTGAAATCGGAGAATCCGCGCGGCGAAACGGTATACTGGGTGGGCGCGGCCGGCGCTGCGCAGGATGCCGGGGCCGGTACGGATTTCGGCGCCGTGGCGCGCGGCATGGTTTCCGTGACGCCGTTGCAGATCGACTTGACTCATTATGGGCAGATGGACGTGATCAAAGGGTGGTTATGAGTGCGAAACTCAGCGGCATCGGCATGACTTCGCAGCGTACCCGGGTGCGCATGGTGGAGCGCTTGCGCAGCCAGGGCATCAAGGACGAGGTGGTGCTCGATGCGATGGCTTCCGTGCCGCGCCATATTTTCGTGGACGAGGCACTGGCCACCCGCGCCTATGAAGACTGCTCGCTGCCGATCGGTTTCGGCCAGACCATTTCCAACCCCCAAACCGTTGCGCGCATGACTGAGTTGCTGCGCGGCGGCAGACCACTGGGAAAAGTGCTGGAAATCGGCACCGGCTGCGGCTACCAGACTGCCGTGCTGGCTCGCCTGGCGCAGGAAGTGTATTCCGTTGAACGGATCGCGCCGCTGCTGATGAAGGCGCGGGGGCATCTGCGCGAACTTCGTGCCGCCAACATCAAGGTCAAGCATGCAGATGGCTCCCTCGGGCTGGAGGAGCTCGGGCCGTTCGACGGCATCATCATGACTGCGGCTGCCACCCACGTGCCGGAGGCGCTGCTGCAGCAACTGGCCGTGGGCGGACGGATGGTGTTCCCGATCGGAACCGGAGAGCAGCGTCTTTGCCTGATAGAACACACGGCTGAAGAATATCGTCAGACGACGCTGGAAGCGGTAAAATTCGTGCCGCTATTGCCGGGGTTGGCATGACTTCGGATTATTCATTAGAGCCAAAACACCGCTGTGGGAGCGGCGCCCTCGCCGCGATTTTCGTCCGCATTCGCGCCGAGGGCGGCGCTCCTACATGCACGAGCTTCCAATGGACAATCTAGGATGATTTCTGGTGCTGTTCTGGCAGCTTGTGCCTTTGCCCTGCTGATCAGCGGCTGCGCATCGACGAAATCGAGTGCGCCTGTAGTCGAGCGTGCTTCCATGGCACAAAAAGCACCCGCCAAAATCCGGAAGGACGGGGACGAGCGTCCCCAGGCTTATACCGTGCAGAAGGGCGACACCTTGTATGGCATCGCGCTGGAGCATGGCTTCGACTACAAGGAAGTGGCGGAGTGGAACGGCATCGCGCCGCCCTACACCATCCGCATCGGCCAGTCTGTGAAGCTTAATGCCCCTCCACAGGCGGTAGTGGTCACTCCGTTGAAGGCCGGGCCGGTGACTAGTCAAGCCGGCGAGGATCCGTTGCTGAAGACCCAGCCCAAGGCGGTCAAGCTTGCTTACTCAGAACAGGCGGAAAAGGGCCTCACGGCCAGGGCGGAACCCCGGGACAAGCCGGCACCGATCGAATTGCCGGCGGAGAAAAAAGAGGCCATCCAGGCCGAGGATGATGAGCGGGTCGAATGGAACTGGCCCGCAGCGGGCAAGGTGATCACGTCGTTCAATGAGGCATCCGGTTCCGGCAAGGGTCTGGATATCGGCGGGAAGAGCGGCCAGCCGGTTCTCGCTGCGGGACCGGGCAAGGTGGTTTATAGCGGCAACGGACTGCGCGGCTATGGAAAACTGGTGATCATCAAGCACAACAAGACTTATTTGAGCGCCTACGCGCACAATCACCAGATTCTGGTCAAGGAAGGGCAGAACGTGGCCAAGGGCCAGAAAATTGCCGAAATGGGCGATTCCGATGCCGATCAGGTCAAGCTGCATTTCGAGATACGGCGGTTTGGCAAGCCGGTCGACCCGATAAAATACCTGCCCAGCGACAAATCCTGATGAGCGAAGATACTCACAGCGAAGAAGAAGATGAGTTCCTGAGCGAAGACAAGGCCCCTCTGGACGAGGAGAAGGCCGAGGCGCTGCGGGAACTGCTCGAACTGCCCGGCGAATCGCTGCATGACCCGACCCTGATCTACTTTCATGAAATAGGTCAGAATGAGCTGCTGAGCGCTGCCGAGGAGTACACCCTTGCCTGCCGGGTGAAGCAGGGAGATTTCGATGCGCGCCAGCGGATGATCGAGTGCAATCTCCGCCTGGTCGTGAATATCGCCAAGCACTACGCGAGTCGTGGCATGGCACTGCTGGATCTGATCGAGGAAGGCAACCTGGGGCTCATCCACGCCCTGGAAAAATTCGATCCGGAGCGGGGGTTCCGCTTTTCCACCTACGCCACCTGGTGGATACGGCAGAATATCGAGCGCGCCATCATGAACCAGTCGCGCACCATCCGCATCCCGGTGCATGTGATCCGGGAGATGAACCTCTGCCTGCAGGCGTTTCGTCACCTTGAAGCCCACAAGGGCAACGAACCCAGCGTGGAAGAGGTGGCGCACTTGCTGGGCAAGCCGGTGGCCGATGTGCGCTACGTGCTGAACCTGAATGAACGCATGGCCTCCCTGGATACGCCGCTGGATATCGACACTACCCTCTCCCTGAGTGATGCGCTCCCTGATGAGCACTCCCTCTCGCCCGAACTGCAATTGCAGCACACCGAGCTTGTGGCGCTCGTGCGTCATTGGCTGGTGGAACTGGGAGACAAACAGCGCAGCGTGATAGAGCGGCGCTTTGGCTTGAACGGACACGCCATTCACACCCTGGAGGAAGTGGCTGACACCCTTGATATCACCCGGGAGCGGGTGCGCCAGATTCAGGTGGAGGCCTTGAAACTCTTGCGCCGCAGCCTGAAGCGCAAGGGGATATCGCGAGACGATACCCTCTGAGAAACGAGTGTCCCGGGAAAATCAGTTTTCATGGATTTTGCGGATTACCGCAGATATTGCAGGTTAATTCGCCTCTCAACTTCTCACCCTTGCGATAAACTTATAATCCGCAGATGGCGCAGATTTACACAGATAAAACCCCGGTGAATCAGGCGGTTGCAAGTCATTCGCACATCACCGTCAGGGTGAGTCAAACAATGAAGTCAACGCATTGAAATATCTGTGTAAATCTGTGTTCATCTGTGGATAACTGATTTTTCAAGGATAAATCCGGATTAAGACAAAATGAAACTTGAGCCGACAGTTTACATCGTGGATGACGACGCCGAGATGCGCAGTGCGCTCTACCGACTGGTACGGTCGGCGGGAATGAGGGCGGAAGCTTTCGCCAGCGCACCGGAATTTCTCAGTGCCTATCATTCAGACCCCCCGGGCTGTTTGCTGCTCGATGTGAAAATGCCTCGCATGAGCGGGCTGGAATTACAGCAGCGCCTCAAACTTGAGCAAATCAACATCCCCATCGTTTTCCTTACCGGCTACGGCAACGTGCCGGCGGCAGTCAGCGCGATGAAGCTGGGTGCGCTGGATTTTCTCGAAAAGCCGTTCGACAACGAGGTATTGCTCGACCGCCTGCAAAAGGCCATCCAGATGGATGCAACTGCCCGCCTTAACCGCCATCGCCAGACCAGGATCGGCCACGGTCTTGCACGGCTTACCCCGCGCGAGCGTGAAACCACGGACATGCTGGTTGCCGGCAAGCCCAACAAAGCCATTGCCGACCTGCTCGGAGTGAGCGTGAGGACGGTGGAAACGCACCGGGCCAACATCATGGCCAAGATGCAGGCCGAGTCCCTGTCCGATCTGGTGAGAATGATGCTGGATTTCAAGGGCGAAATTCGGGATAACTAGACTCGTTTACCCACTTATCCGTATTTATACGGATGCCAGAATTTTCTATTGTTATTACATTATCCTAGAAAAAGCGGTTGTCCGCAGATTACGCAGATTTTCGCAGATTAAACAACAGCGCTCTGACAGGAAAAACGTATGGCAAACGAGTTATCTCCAGCCAACCAGCACGCGGGCGATATCGCGCCGAAGGCCCTGGCATTTCTCGGCATGGCGCGCGTCATCGCCGAGAGCACCATGAACGCTGGGACGGCAAGGGCTATCCCGATGGCCTGGCGGAGCCGGCAATTCCCCTGCCTGCCCGCCTCATGGCACTCGCGGATGCCTTCCTGTGCGCGCAGGATGATTTCGAGCGCATCTCCCGGAGGTTTGCCGATGAGGAAGCCACAGCAGACAGGCAGCCACGTCAAGCCGGCTTCTGCCCCTGCTAGTTTTCGTCGTGGCCACGATTGGCCTGCCGATATTGTTTTGTGGAAGGTATGCTATAAAGATATATTGTCCATTAGAACAGCACCGCATTGAAAAAATAAGGAAAATTCCTAATGGATGCCATTAGAAACCCCATTGATTTTAATGGACTCGCGCTCCCAATGGACAATCTGGGATAAATATCAAACAGGATCGGCCGGGGATTTGCGCAAGCGTCTGGGCGATCACCTGCGCGATAGCAGCGGCAACGCGTTAAGGTAGGGTGGGCGCTTTCTTCAATCTGAAGGCCGGGATTCCGGCCAGCAAGGAGTTGGGATGGAAACCATTTTGCGCAAGCCAGCAAGCCGCTACCGCGTCTTACGTCTGCGTAGACGGCTTCAGGTGTGGGCCATGACGCGTTCTTTTAAGGCTGCCGCCGCGCTTGCCCGAGATATCGGGGGGGCAACGGGGCGACGATCGGGCCGGGTGCAAGGCCTTTGCGATACTCAAGCGTTGGCGAAACCGACGCGCCGCCGCTGTGCAATCCGTACACAGGAGTATGCTCCATACATATGGTGCATGCTCCCTGGCAGTGATACCCTCTGTCATCCATCTTGCACTTTCCCTCAGCGGCAAGCTTCTCATTAACCCATTGTTTATTCCAGCGAATAACTGCTGGGATTCCAGCGCCGCATCCATGGCACAGCTATTGCGTTACGGAAGAAGTCTTGCGCAAACAAAAATGCTGACGTCTGCCGCGTCGGTCACATTTCGTAGCCCAGCCTGACTTATGCGCACGCTCATTGTGATTCCGATTATTCATACCGAACAGGATATGGGATCGCTGCTTGAGCAGATCAAGCAGGAGTACGTTACCCGGTACGGCCACGAGAAGTGGACCGAACATCTCAAATCGATTGACGAGGTCTGGATTGGAATTCGCCAAATGATTGCCGCGCTGGAGCTGCCCTATGCATCCGTCCGCCTGTATCAGGACGGTTTACCCCTGTGCGGGAAGGAAGCGGACATCGTCAAGGATGTCGCAGCTCAAGGGAGCAAGAATCATCAGCTCCTCGTTGAACTCATGGAGCAAGGTGCCCGACTGATGGGTACCGAAGATCCCCGTCTGCTTCTTCAGGAGTATCAGTTCCACCAAGGCGCGTTAGGCGGCGGGAGCCCGGGCCATGAGAGCCAGCGGGAGGACCAAAGCCGGAGGCTGCTCTCCGAGAGGGATCGGTTCATCGCAGAGCGGATCAATGCCACGCTCTCGGCCGGTGAGATCGGGTTGCTGTTTATGGGCCTGGCCCATTCTGTGGAGCCGCTTCTGCACGCGGATATTCTGGTAAGGCACCTACTCCCATCACTCAGAGAAAGGCAGGGAAAGTCGGAATGATGAATGGGAAACTGAATGATCAACGACAACAAGGGGATGCTCCCTTGGACTCCACACCATCCGTCCTGGCCAAGGTGCTTATTGTGGATGACCTGGAGGATGCGCGCTGGGTTCTGTCCAATCTCATCCGGCGGGCGGGGTTCACGCCGCTAGTGGCGGCGAGCGGGGAGGAGGCGCTGGCTTGCATCCGGCAAGAGGCGCCTGAGGTGGTGCTCCTTGATGTCGGTCTGCCGGACATGGACGGCTTCGAGGTGCTTGCACGGGCCAAGGCGCACGATAAAACGGTGTCCGTGATTATGGTCACCGCGAACGGCAAGACCCATGATGCCGTTCGCGCGATCCGGGCGGGGGCCTACGATTATGTGGCCAAGCCCTTCAACAATGAGGATGTCGTGCTCACCGTGCGCCGCGCCCTCGAGGAAAAGGCATTGAGAAGGCAGCGCCGGCAGTTTCTCGGTCAGCCGCCGGGACAGGCCGGCTCCCTCTTGGACTGTATGGGGAAGAGCGCGGCCGTTCAGCGCATCCAGACGGAGGTGGAGCGAGTGGCGAGGACGAATTTATCGGTCTTGGTGACAGGCGAGTCCGGGACGGGGAAAGAGCTGGTATCGCAGGCGATCCATGCCCGGAGCCTGCGGGCCGCCAAGCCGTTCGTGGCAATGGACTGCGGCGCCATTTCGGAGTCGCTGATTGAGAGCGAGCTGTTCGGGTACGAGAAAGGGGCTTTCACCGGGGCGTATCAGGCCAAAGCAGGGGCTTTCGAGTTGGCCGACGGCGGAACCATTTTTCTGGATGAAATAGGCAACCTGCCTCTGGCGATGCAGGGGAAGCTGCTCAGGGTTCTCGAGACGCGGCGAATTCATCGGATCGGGAGCACCAAGGAGCAGGAAGTGGATTTCCGGGTGGTGGCGGCGACCAATGCGGATCTTCGGGTCATGGTGGATCAGCAGACGTTTCGCGGGGATCTCTATCACAGGCTCGCGGAGTTCACGATCTGCCTACCGGCATTGCATGAACGAAAAGAGGACCTTGTGTTTCTGGTTAATCGGTTCCTGATCCAGGCGAACAAGGAGTTGGGTAAGCAGGTGCAAGATCTGTCGGCCTCTGCCTGGGGGCTCATCCAGGGGTATGACTGGCCCGGCAACGCTCGCGAATTGCGCAACCAGTTGCGGCGGGCGGTGTTGCTGTGCGATGACCCCGAGGGCATGGTTAAGCCCGAGTGCCTGGGGATGCTCGACGGACGCGGCAGCCCGTCGGGACTTCTCTGGCCCGATCAACCTGAGCAGTGTTGGCCCGAAGACGGCGGTCCCCGAGCTTGTCCGCTCCGTGACACAGCGGCGCTCTTGGCATCTGGGGTTGGCTTGTCGCTCAAGGAGTTGTCCGGACGGGTGACCGCTCAAGTTGAGCGTGCGATTCTCCTGCAGGTTTTGACTCTGACCGACGGCAACAAGGCGCAGGCCGCCCGAATGCTTCACATTGATTACAAAACGATCCATAACAAACTGAAGGCGTATGAGATTTACTCGACCCAATTCATGAGGGATGCATACAAACCTGAGGGACGATGAACGCTGAAGCGCGGCATTCTGCCATTCACATCACAGAGGAGAGAAGGACATGGTCGACAAAAAGCGTTCGGATGAATTTGCGGAGGGGAAAGAGCGCCTCGATGAAATCGGGCGCAGGCTGGGGGCGCTGTTCGGGAAGCCGAAGACCGAGCCTTCAGGCGGTGGCTTTTTCGCGGGACTCGGCACCCTGATCGAACAGTTGGGGAAACTGGCGGAGCAAGCCGAACAGGCGGGAGGCGAGGTGACCAAGACCGGCGAGTTCAAGGTGGGATCGGACAAACGGGTTAAGGGGGTCTACGGTTTCTCGGTCAAATCCGGCCTGGGTGAGAAAGGAGTCAAGGTTGAACCGTTCGGGAACATTCGAAGGGATGAAGAGGGCAAGCTGGTGGAGGTGCACGAGATCCGGGAGCCGATGGTGGATGTTTTTGACGAACCGGGCCGCCTGCTGGTCGTCGCCGAGGTTCCGGGGATAGAGGAAGAAAATGTGCGGCTTGAAGTTCATGACGACATCCTGGTCATCTCTACCGAGAAAGGAGAGCATAAATATAGGAAGGAGGTGCTGCTGCCGGCTAGCTTTTCATCCGACAAGATGAGTTTTTCCTGTCGGAATGGCATCCTGGAAATTCAGCTTATGAAGGAAGGGGCGAGGGGCTGAGAATGGAAAAATCGGCAGACGGGGCGTTGCGCCTGAAAGTGACCGAGGCGTTGGGCAAGGATGTGGGGCGGGCGCTGGTGAGGATGGATCCGGCTGATATCCAGGCCCTGGGGGCCGAGATCGGCGACATCGTGGAGATTGTCGGGAAGCGCCGCACGGTCTGCAAGGTGA
>JAIOJM010000330.1 GCA_019911785.1 Sulfuricella sp.
ATCTGGATGCTATTGTTGACGAATGTATTGCCTTACAATTGCCGGCAATCTGGATCCAGGAAGGCATCGTCAACGAGGCCGCTGCAGAACGGGCTCGCGCCGCCGGCATGACGGTGGTGATGGATCGCTGCATCTACAAGGATTACGTGGGTCTGTGTCAATGAAAAATCTGGTTAACCGCAAAGGCGCAAAGGCGCAAAGTTTTCGTAAAAAGGGATGTTCTTTGCGTCTTTGCGACTTTGCGGTGGGTTTGTCGTCATGAAGCTTAAGTTCACCAAAATGCACGGCCTCGGCAACGATTTCGTGGTGTTCGACGCGATTTCGCAAAGCGTGAATTTGACCCCGGCCCAGTTCCAGTTCATCGCCGACCGCCATTTCGGCATCGGTTGCGACCAGATCTTGCTGGTGGAACGCGCCACCCGGCCCGATGCGGATTTCCGCTACCGCATCTTCAACGCCGACGGCGGCGAGGTCGAGCAGTGCGGCAACGGCGCGCGCTGCTTCGTGCGCTTCGTGCACGACAAAGCGCTGAGCCCGAAAACCGAGCTTCGCGTGGAAACGGCTGCCGGCATCATCGTGCCGCGACTCGAACCGAACGGCCAGGTGACGGTGAACATGGGCGTGCCGCGCTTCGAGCCGGCAGAGATCCCGTTTGTCGCCGAAAAACGCGCGCTCACCTATATGCTCGGCCTGGAGGGCAAACTCGCCGAAGTCAGCGTGCTGTCCATGGGCAACCCTCATGCGGTACAGTGGGTGGAAGATGCGGACAGCGCGCCGGTTGCCGTGGAAGGGCCGCAGATCGAAAGCCACCCGAGATTTCCTGCGCGGGTCAACGCGGGCTTCATGCAGGTGCTCGACCGCAGCCGCATCAAGCTGCGGGTGTACGAGCGCGGCGCCGGCGAAACCCTGGCCTGCGGCACCGGCGCCTGTGCCGCAGCGGTGGCGGGGATCATGCGCGGATTGCTGGATGACGAGGTGCGGGTGACGACCCGGGGCGGTGAGCTGATCATCCGCTGGGAAGGCGAGGGTCACCCGGTCAGGATGACCGGCCCGGCGGTGACGGTATTCGAAGGCGAAATCACGATGAACGAAGGGAGATCAACAGCATGAATTCGGAAGCGGTCGCGCAGTATTTGTATGAAAATCCGGAGTTTTTCGAACAACATTCCGCGCTGCTGGCGGAGGTGTTTATCCCCCACCCCCACGGGGGCCGGGCGATATCCATCGCCGAGCGCCAGCAGCTGGCGCTGCGCGACAAGAACCGGCTGCTGGAAACCAAGCTGCGCGAGTTGATCCAGTTCGGCGAGGAAAATGACGCCATCAGCGAAAAAATGCACCGCCTCAGTCTGTCGCTGCTCGGTGCGCGCGATCTGGACAGCGCGCTGAACACCGCCTATTTCAACCTGCGCGAGGATTTCGACGTGCCTCACGTGGCGATCCGCATCTGGGCCGGCGCGGACCTGCCGGCGCGGCCGGAGTTCATGAGGGCGACGAGCGAGATGTGCGCTTTCGCCGACGAGCTGACCACGCCGAAATGCGGCCCGCAGTTGCTGGAGGAAGCGCCTTCCTGGTTCGGCGAAGCCGGCCCGAACCTGCGCTCCTTCGCCTATGTGGCGATGCGCTCGGAGCAGCCCTTCGGCCTGCTCGCCCTGGCCAGCGAGGATGCGCAGCGCTTCTACCCGGAGATGGGCACGCTCTACCTGAAACGGCTGGGCGAACTGGTCAGCGCCGCGCTGCTGCGCTATCTGAAGTAGGAAACGGCGTTTTACCGCAGAGGACGCGGTTCAATAGCTTTTTTGAGGGAGACCCAATGAGCCCAGGTGCGACTTATCTGCAAGGCTTTCTCGACCATCTCGCCAGCGAGCGCCGCCTGTCCCCCCTGACCTGTACCAACTACGGCCGCGACGTGGCCGAGCTGCTGAGGCTGGCGGGCGAGATTCCCCTCGATCAGCTGCAAGTCCACCAGCTTCGGCGCTTCGTCGCGCAACTGCACGGCCGCGGCCTGGGCGGCAAAACGCTGGCGCGCATGCTCTCCGCCTGGCGGGGTTTCTATGCCTATCTTGCCCGCGACCACGGTTTTACCAGCAACCCCTGTGCCGGCATGCGCGCCCCGAAATCCGTTAAAGCCTTGCCGCAGGCGCTGTCGCCGGACGAAGCCGTCCGCCTGATGGAAATCCCCGCAGAAGGCGACCCCCTTGCCCTGCGCGACAAGGCGATGTTCGAGCTGTTCTATTCATCCGGCCTGCGCCTTTCCGAGCTCGTCAATCTGCCGCTAAGTCAGATCGATCTCGCCGCCGGCATGGTGCGGGTCACCGGCAAGGGCGGCAAGACCCGCGAAGTGCCGGTGGGCCGTTTCGCCCTGGAGGCGGTGCGGAGCTGGCTGCCGGAGCGGGGAAAGCTCGTCAGGCCAGAAGAATACACCTTGTTTGTCGGCAAAAACGGCACTCGCCTGACGCCGCGCGCCGTGCAGTACCGCGTCAAGCAATGGGCTCTAAAACTGGGTATTTCGGCGGACGTGCATCCGCATGTGTTGCGTCACTCCTTCGCCAGTCATGTGCTGCAGTCCAGCGGCGACCTGCGCGCGGTGCAGGAAATGCTCGGGCATGCGAACATTTCGACGACGCAGGTGTATACGCACCTGGATTTTCAGCATCTGGCGAAGGTTTACGATGCGGCGCATCCTCGTGCCAAAAAGAAGTAGCACCTGGATTTTGGCTTTGGCCGCCGCTTCGCGGCTTAACATCCGCGTTGCGGATGTTAGCCTACGCCGCAACAAGCCGCTGCGCGGCGTGTTGTCAGCACCTGGCGAAGGTTTATGATGCAGCGCATCCGCGCGCGAAGAAGAAACCTTGATTCCAGAAAAAGCGATTGACCACGAATTTACACGAATAAAGCACGAATGTTCACGAATTAACCGTGTCTTGCCATCTCACCCGTCTGATGAGGCGAGATTATTCCCTAACTATTCGTGTTCATTAGTGAAAATTCGTGTTATTCGTGGTGTGTGTGCCGTTTTTAGGTTGACACCTTTCATCCGCTTGCGTGATGATAAAAAAATGAATTCGCGCCTGCTGTTCTCCCTGTGGCTCGCCTTTGTCCTGCTCTTCGCCCAGCAGGGCGCGGCGCTGCACGCCCTGTCGCACTTCGCGGACGGCGTGCCGGCTCAGTCGCAGCAGGAAAAGCACCTGCCCCACTCGCCGGCCTGCGACAAGTGCGTGGTCTATGCCGGCATCGGCAGCGCGGCGCCGTCCTCGCCGCCAGTGTTCGGCATTCAGCAAACGACCGCCATCCTTGCCGCGGTGCTGTTTCTCCTGTTCTTTTCCGCGCCGTTTTATTCCTATCTTTCCCGCGCCCCACCTCGTCTGAATTAATCATGCCCTGTTCCGGCAACCGGCCTGAAGCCGGTTGCCGCTCCCCGCTTGAGTCATGCGGGGACAAGCTTTGATTTTTTCACGAGGTCATTATGTCATTCAAACGCAAAACCCTTGCGGCGGGCATCGCGCTCGCCCTCGCCGCGCCGCTGGGCGCGCAAGCCGCCGACAGCGCCGAGCTGGCGCAAATCCGCGCGCAGATCCAGCAGATGAAGGAAAGCTACGAAGCACGCATCCAGTCCCTGGAAAAACGCCTGCAACAGGCCGAAAGCACTGCCGGAAACGCGCTGGACAAGGCCGGGAAGGCCGAGGAAAAAGCCGTCCAGGCCGCCGCCGCACCCGCGGCGTCGCCATCAACGTCCGACGGCGCCTTCAACCCCGAGATGTCGCTGATCCTCTCCGGCACTTACGCCAATCTTTCGCAGGACCCGGCCAATTACCGGATCGCAGGCTTCCTGCCGAACGGCGGTGAAATCGGGCCGGGGACGCGCGGGTTCAGCCTGGGCGAGTCCGAACTGGTCGTTGCCGCCAACATCGACCCCTATCTGCGCGGCCAGTTCACCCTCGCCGTCACGCCGGAAAACACCGTGGCAGTGGAGGAGGCGTTCGTGCAGTCTCTCGGCCTCGGCAACGGCCTCACTGTCAAGGGCGGGCGCTTCCTCTCCGGTGTCGGCTACCTCAACGAGCAGCATGCCCACACCTGGGATTTCGTCGATGCCCCGCTCGCCTACCAGGCGTTCTTCGGCGGCCAGTTCAAGGACGATGGCGTCCAGCTGAAATGGCTGGCGCCGACGGAAACCTTCGTCGAACTCGGCGCCGAAGTCGGGCGGGGCAGCAACTTCCCCGCCAGCGATCGCGCCAAGAACGGCTTCGGCTCGGCCACGCTGTTCGCCCATCTCGGCGGCGATGTCGGTGCCAGCCACAGCTGGCGCGCCGGGCTCTCGCTGTTGCGCACTTCGCCCCAAGGTCGGGCCTACGACGATATTGACAGCACTGGCACCGGCGTCACCAACAGCTTCAGCGGCCATAGCCGGCTGGAAATTGCCGATTTCGTGTGGAAATGGGCGCCCAACGGCAACCCGGTCTATACCAACTTCAAGTTGCAGGGCGAATATTTCCGCCGCCATGAAGACGGCGACCTGACCTACGACGTGAATACGGCGAATAACACCGACCGCTATGCTGCATCGCAATCCGGCGGGTACTTGCAGGGCGTCTACCAGTTCATGCCGCGCTGGCGGGTGGGGCTGCGGCGCGACCAGCTGGACGGCGGCAGCGTCGATTACGCTGCCAACAATGCCGCGCTGGGGCAGGCAGCGTACAAGCCGTCGAAGAACAGCCTGATGTTCGACTACAGCCCGAGCGAGTTTTCCCGCTTCCGCCTGCAATTCGCGCAGGACAAGTCCCGTCCTGAAGCGACCGACAACCAGATGTTCCTGCAATACCAGGTGAGTCTGGGCGCCCACGGCGCGCACAAATATTAACCATGTAGGTCGGGCACCCCGTGCCCGACAAATGATTTCGGATGATTGTGATTTTGGTTTTGTCGGGCACGGGGTGCCCGACCTACCCAACTTTTGGAGCTATTCATGATAAATGTCCTTCGTTTTTTTCTGGCCTGCGTGATGGCGCTTGCTGCTATCCCCGCCTTTGCCGCGCTCAACATCCTCGCCTGCGAGCCTGAGTGGGGCGCGCTGGCGCAGGAGTTGGGCGGCGACAAGGTGTCCGTGTACAACGCCACCAATGCCCTGCAGGACCCGCACCGCATCGAAGCCAAGCCCAGCCTGATGGCGCGCGCCCGAAGCGCCGACCTGCTGGCCTGTACCGGGGCGGAACTGGAGGTCGGCTGGCTGCCTATCCTGCTGCGCCAGACCGGCAATCCGAAAATCCAGCCGGGGCAGCCCGGCTATTTCGAGGCGGCGCATTACGTGCGCATGCTGGAAATCCCCGTCCGCCTCGACCGCGCCGAGGGCGACGTCCATCCGGGCGGCAATCCGCACATCCAGACCGATCCGCGCAACATCGCGCTGGTGGCGGATGCGCTGGCAAAACGCCTGGCCGAGATCGATGCCGCCAACGCCGATTATTACCGGCAGCGCCATAGCCAGTTCGCAGCACGCTGGAATACGGCCATCGCCAACTGGGAAAAGCTGGCTGCGCCGCTCAGGGGAGCCCCTATCGTCGTCCAGCACAAAGGCTTTCCCTATCTGGAGAACTGGCTGGGGCTGAAGCAGGTGGCCGCGCTGGAGCCGAAGCCCGGCGTCGAGCCGAGCAGTGCCTATCTGTCGGGGTTGCTCGGGCAGCTGCAGCGGCAGCCGGCAAAAATGGTGATACGCGCCGCTTACAACGACGCGCGCGCCTCCGAGTGGCTGACGGAGCGGGCGAAAATCCCGGCAGTGGCGCTGCCCTTTACCGTTGGCGGTTCGGAGCGGGCGAAGGATTTGTTCGGACTGTTCGACGATACGGTGCAGAAGCTTTTGGCGGCGGTTAAATAAATCGTGTTCACCGCGAAGGACGCAAAGGTACGCAAAGGAGAACAAGGCTCTTGGGTTACCTTGCGTTCCTTCGCGTCCCTTGCGGTAAAAGGGAATAAATCATGAACTTCGACGCGCTCAGTCTTTCCATCCTTCTCCCGGCCTTTCTCGCCGGCCTGCTGGTTCTGGCGACCCATGTGCCAATGGGGATGCAGGTGCTGTCCCGCGGCATCGTGTTCATCGATCTGGCGATTGCCCAGATCGCCACCCTTGGCGTCATCGCGGCGGACCGAATGGGCTTCGAGCCGGAAGGCTGGGTGGCGCAGGTTGCCGCGGTAGCGGCCGCCCTGCTCGGGGCCCTGTTGCTGACCTGGACGGAAAGGCGCTGGCCGGACGTGCAGGAGGCGCTGATCGGTGTGCTGTTCGTGCTGGCCGCCAGCGGCGGAATGTTGCTGGTGGCTAACAACCCTCATGGCGGCGAACATCTCCGGGATTTGCTGGCAGGCCAGATTCTGTGGGTGAGCTACGCGCAACTGCTGCCGGTGGCCGTCCTGGCAGCCGCCATCCTGGCCCTGTGGTTCGGACTCAGGGATAGTCTCGGACGCTTCGGCTTCTACGGCTTGTTCGCCTTCGCCGTCACCGCCTCGGTGCAACTGGTCGGCGTGTACCTGGTGTTCGCCAGCCTGATTGTTCCGGCGCTGGCTTGCCGCCTTTATCCGCCCCGCATCCGGCTGGCGGTGGGTTATGCTGTCGGTGCGGCGGGCTACATCCTGGGGCTGGGGCTTTCGGTGTTGTTCGACTTGCCCTCCGGCGCAGTGGTGGTGTGGACTTTGGCGCTGGTCGGGATTGCAACCTACAGTTTGGGTCCCGGCTCATCCAGGAGCCTTGCCAAATAGTATTTTCCCTAATGCGGGCAACAGTATTTTCCCTTGTTGCCCATTAGGGTGAGCGGCCTTATAATGCAACGGATTGACTTTCAAATAAACTGGTTGACCCGCAGTGGTGTTTTCATTTTTTCGCAAGAATCCGGAAGAGGCGTCGCAGGCCAAGCCTCGTGCGCCAGCTGCCGCCAAACCTGCTGCTAACGCAGCCACTTCACGCCCGCAGGTAACCCCGCCTGCAACCCCGGCCGCGCAGCCCGTGCCGCCCAAGACGGCAGTTCCTTCGCCCCCGCAGCCTCAAACCGAAAAGAATACGATATGGGGCGAGGGAGTTGTAGACGCCGCGGGAATGTATTCGGCGGTGGAGGAGGCGGCGATTCTCTATGCCAGCGACCATCCCAATCAAGCCGCCGCGCTGCTGCTGGACTTCATCAGGAACAATGCCGAAAGGAAAGAACTCCAGCCCTGGATGATGTTGTTCGATATTTACCAGATCCAGGGCAAGAAGCCACAGTTCGAAGAGCTTGCGCTGGAGTTCGTGGTTAAATTCGAGCGCAGCGCGCCGATCTGGAGCGATGCCAAGGTGCCGGGAGTCCAGACCGAAAAACCCAAAGCGGGAAGAGGGGCTGCCATTGAAGGTTATGTTGCTCTTTCCGGCATTTTGCAGGGGGACAAGGATTCCCTGTTCCAGAACCTGGAGCAGGTTGCGCAGAAGGGCGCCGGTTTGCGGCTGGACTTTGCCCGGCTGGAGGGGTTGGATGCCTCGGGCAGCCGCCGCCTGGTGGAAACCATGCAGAGTTTGAAAAAGAGCGGAAAGAAAATCACGCCGATCAGCGTTCCGCACGTAACGGATCTGCTCAAGAGCATGCTCGGGCAGGGCGGCGAGGATGAGCAGGCCCACTGGCAGCTGTTGCTCAGCCTCTACCAATGCCAGGGAATGCAGGCCGAATTCGAGGAT
>JAIOJM010000331.1 GCA_019911785.1 Sulfuricella sp.
GTCGAGGTTGATCAGCGTCTTGCCCTGCAAGGTGCCGGACGCCAGCCCGCGCGCGCCATCCATGCCGGATTCCTCGTTCACGGTGAGCAGCACCTCCAGCGGGGGATGGATCAGGCCCGGCTCTTCCAGCGCGGCCAGCGCGAGCGCCACGCCGATGCCGTTGTCCGCGCCCAGCGTGGTGTTCTCCGCCACCACCCAGCCGTCGCGCACCTGTGTGCTTATCGGGTCGCGCTCGAAGTCGTGCTGTGTTCCGGCATTGGCCTGGCACACCATGTCGAGATGGCCTTGCAGGATCACGCCGGGCATCGCTTCGCAGCCGGGGCTGGCGGGTTGTTTCAGGATCAGGTTGCCCACAGAATCGACGATCGCGGCGATGCCGCGCGCCTGCGCCCAGGCGATCAGATGTTCGCGCAGCGCCGCCTCATGCAGCGAGGGACGCGGTATCGCGCACAGCGTGGCGAAGTGAGACCAGACCGCTCGCGGTTCGAGATTTTCAAGAGGGGAGGACACAATCAGCGGCTAATCGGCTTATACCGAATCCGCTTCGGTTTCGCGCCTTCCTCGCCCAGTCGCTTCTTCTTATCCGCTTCGTATTCCTGATAGTTGCCGTCGAAGAATGTCCACTTGGAATCGCCTTCGCAGGCGAGGATGTGGGTGGCGATGCGGTCGAGGAACCAGCGGTCGTGGGAGATGACCATCACGCAGCCGGCGAATTCGAGCAGGGCGTCTTCCAGCGCGCGCAGGGTTTCCACGTCGAGGTCGTTGGAGGGTTCGTCGAGCAGCAGCACGTTGCCGCCGGAAATCAGCGTCTGCGCCAAGTGCAGGCGGCCGCGCTCGCCGCCGGAGAGCTGGCCGACGACCTTGCCCTGATCGGAGCCCTTGAAGTTGAAGCGGCCGATGTAGGCGCGCGCCGGGGTCTCGTACTTGCCGACGGTGAGGATGTCGTTGCCGCCGGAGATCGCGTCGAACACGGTCTTGGTGTTGTCCAGCGAATCGCGCGCCTGATCGACGTGCGCGATCTTGACGGTGGTGCCGATCTTCACGCTGCCGCTATCCGGCTGTTCCTTGCCGGTGATCAGCTTGAACAGGGTTGATTTGCCCGCGCCGTTCGGGCCGATGATGCCGACGATGGCGCCGGGTGGCACCTTGAAGCTGAGGTTGTCGATCAGCAGGCGGTCGCCGAAGGCTTTGCTGACGCCGTCGAACTCGATGACTTCGTTGCCGAGGCGGTCGCCGACGGGAATGAAAATTTCCTGGGTTTCGTTGCGCTTCTGGTAATCGGTGTTGGAGAGTTCCTCGAAGCGGGCCAGACGGGCTTTGGATTTCGCCTGCCGTCCCTTGGGGTTCTGCCGCACCCATTCCAGTTCCTGTTTCATCGCTTTCGTGTGCGCGTCGATCTGCTTGTTCTCGGTTTCCAGTCGCGCTCCCTTCTGTTCCAGCCAGCTCGAATAGTTGCCCTTCCATGGGATGCCGTGGCCGCGGTCGAGTTCGAGTATCCATTCGGCGGCGTTGTCGAGGAAGTAGCGGTCGTGGGTGACGGCCACCACGGTGCCGGGGAAACGCACCAGGAACTGCTCCAGCCAGTCCACCGATTCCGCGTCGAGGTGGTTGGTCGGCTCGTCCAGAAGCAGCATGTCCGGTTTTTCCAGCAGCAGTTGGCACAGTGCTACGCGGCGTTTCTCGCCGCCGGAGAGGTGTTCGATCCTGGCGTCCCAGGGCGGCAGGCGCAGCGCGTCGGCGGCAACTTCCATCTGGTGCTCGGCATCGGTGCCCGAGGTGGCGATGATGGCTTCCAGTCGTCCCTGTTCTTCGGCCAGTTTGTCGAAGTCTGCATCCGGCTCGGCATAGGCGGCATAGATTTGCTCTAATTTTTCTTTGGCCTGCATCACTTCGCCCAGGCCCGCTTCGACTTCCTCGCGCACGGTCTTGGCCGGATCGAGCTGCGGTTCCTGCGCCAGGTAGCCGATGGAGATGTTGGGCAGGTGCTGCACCTCGCCGTCATATTCCTTGTCCGCGCCTGCCATGATGCGCAGCACGGTGGACTTGCCCGAGCCGTTCAGGCCGAGCAGGCCGATCTTGGCGCCGGGAAAGAAACTCAGCGAAATATCCTTGATGATTTGACGCTTGGGGGGAACGATCTTGCTCACGCGGAGCATGGACATTACATATTGGGCCATGGTTTGGTAAGGTGCTTGTGAAAATACGTAGCTTAACCCAAGGCGGCGGGTTTTGGGAGCAAGGAAATCAATGGCCGTTTGGCTTATAATTCCCCCGCGATCTTGATCGCGCCTTCCATGACCGGGACTATCCTCTGATGAATTACCGCCACGGCTACCATGCCGGCAACTTTTGCGACGTATTCAAACACCTCATCCTGATGCTGCTGATCGAACATTTCAAGCACAAGGAAAAGGGCTTTACCGTGCTTGACGCGCACGCCGGCGATGGAACCTACAGCCTGCGAGGCGAACTGGCCGCCAAGACCGGCGAGGCGGCGGAGGGGATTTTGCGCGTACTGGAATTTCCCAAGCCTTCGCCGGTGCTTGCCGATTTTCTCAACCTGGTGCGCCGCCTGGGTCTGCCGGACCAGGAGGGTCAGCTGACCAGCTATCCCGGTTCGCCGCGATTGGCGCGCGCGCTGCTGCGGCCGCAGGACAAGCTGCTGCTGAGCGACATCCACCCGGATGCGCTGAGTTCGCTGGAGAGATTGTTCCGCGATGACCGCCAGGTGCGCATCCAGCCGATCGATGCCGCGCTGGCGCTGAAATCTCAGTTACCGCCGGAAAGCCGTCGCGCCCTGGTGCTGCTCGATCCGCCGTACGAAGTGCCGGACGAGTTCCGCCGCCTGCTAAGCAGCCTGAAAGAAGCGCACAAACGCTTTCCCACCGGCACCTATGCCATCTGGTACCCGATCAAAAGCCCGGAACCGGTACGCCATTTTCACCGCCAACTGGCTGCCAGCGGGATCAAGCCGATACTCACAGCGGAAATCCACCTCGCCCCGCTCAACAACTTTCAGCTCAACGGCAGCGGCATGTCGATCATCAATCCGCCCTGGAAACTCGATAAGCAGCTGGGTGAATTGCTGCCCGAATTGCTGGTTGCACTGGATGCTGAAAAAACCGGCAAAATCCGTCTGGAATGGACGGTGCCGGAGTGATCCAATCCGCCAGCATCTGTAGGTTGGGGTTCGCGGGCTCACCTCAACCTACCGGGCTATTGGTTCAGACTCGACTGACCGCAAGCTTATGCTGCATGCTCAAGCGGAATCTCCCAGCCGGGAAACACGAGTACGGCGGGATGGCATTTGAGGGCACGAGCAAGAACCTTCGCACGCTCGACACCTAAATTCACTCGGCCGTTCTCGATGGCCGAGATGGTGG
>JAIOJM010000332.1 GCA_019911785.1 Sulfuricella sp.
AGAGAAAAACCAAGCGACGCCGTCGATACGCTGAGTATGGCACGATCAGCATTTTCGCTGTTTGATAGCTGACGCTTTAACAAATCCGAACGTGTATCCGCATAAAGCTTCAGGCGAAGTTCTTGATCGCTATCTGTATTCTCTTCTGCCATATATTGAATCTCCCCGGCTCTACTAGGCTCTAGCGTAACGATATCTACCTTTGATTTGTTGCGCCAAGAATTGACCCTTAGAAGGAGCCATCTTCATTTGCTCGAAAATCACTTCCGGGATATCGAAGTAGTTGTACGTCCCGCCAGTCTTGAACTCGACCGTTATAACCTGTGTCGGCGCATCGTAGGCAAAGCGTGCAATATTTGAGGACTGCGGGGTCTCTATCCATTCCATCATTTACTCCTTCTTATCAGGGTTGTTAACATCGTCACCGGCTTTTGTATCCTTTTTGTGTTCGTAGTGTGGGCTTTGCTTGCGCCATTGCCTCACCATCGCTGAATAATCCGATGGGTCGCGACGTTGACTCCAACCACCAGGACCGTCGAAACCATCGTTGATATTTCCTCTAACAACCACACGCGGATCAACGCTGTCAGGACGCTTATCCTTCGCAGGTGGAGTAATTAGGGTGCGAACCGGCAAGCTAACCGCTTCACCGACAATAATGGCCTCTCCAGTGCGCAAAACGGGCAGCATATCAAACAGTCCCTTGAGGTTATCGGAGGCCGCACTAGTGATGTGGCCTCTGTCCGCATCGTTTGAGAGTCGCATAGCAAAGATCGTCCCACACTGAGACAGTATCGTTGAATCTATTTCGGAGGGGCGCTGGCTCACGATCATCATGCCAACTCCGTACTTTCGCCCTTCCTTCGCGATCCTTCTAACTGCGGCCGCAGCGGAGCCCGAATTTTCCTTCGCCAAATAGGCATGCGCCTCTTCAAGCACGAGCAGCAAGGGGCGCTCGCGCCCACCTTCTGGCAAGTTTCTGGCCCAAAAAATCGCGTCGTACAGAATACGAAGAAGCGCGCCAATTAAATCATTAAGAATCGACGAAGGAATTCCAGAGAGGTCCAGAATCGTGATTGGCTGCGTCCCGCCAATCCATTCTTCCAGCAATGCATCGAGGTCTTTTTCGGTTTTGCCTTGCACATCCGGTAACCAATCCCCGGGACTAAATAGAAATGCAAGTCGGGGGTCTCTCAGTTTCGATGCCAGACCGGCAAGCTGCTGCCGAATACCCAGCGGGTCCCTTCCCAATTGAACTCGCTCAGGCGCAGGCCCAGTTGTTTTCACGGTTCGATAAAGAGGTGGCGTTACCGACATCGGGTCACCCAATTGCACAGGCTGCTCGTCTGGCCCCACAACATATGCTGGATCAACTTCATCCGCAGCCCCGCCGGGCCGAGGAATCAGCGTGTGATGCTCGCGCTTATGAAGCTCAAACCACATCTTATGTAGCGCGAACGGCATTGGCGTATCTACCGTTACTCGCGAGTCATCAATACCGTCTATAGGCTGACTTGCTAGAGATTCCTTTTTTAGCAGGACAATCGCATCTGCAATCGCTGCCGTCTGCGAATCGCTTAGTTTCCCCAGCGCCAAGGCGACCAACTCTTCAAAGCTCAGCGCCCAGAACGGCACATGTAAGGACTTCTCGTTCTTGGATGCATCTGCCGAGACACGAAAAACGGTTGCTCTGTCAGCCAGTGCTTTCGAGTATTCACCGTGGATATCTAAAACCACGATTCTCGACGAAGGATATCGAACCGGATCAGAAAGCGAATTCAATAGTCCAGCGACTGTTGTAGATTTACCCGAGCCTGTGGTTCCTACCACCGCCGAATGCCTCGTCAGCAGCTTATTGATGTTAACCAAGGACGGGATGGATTCGGCGCTTGCGAGATGGCCGACTGCGACGAAGTCCTCCGGGTCACCAGCGCCATAGATTGCTCTCAGGTCGGCTTCGGTAACGATATGCACTCGGTCATCTATCGTCGGATGCTGAGATATTCCACGCTCAAAGAGGCCTCCCCGCTGACCTTCGCCAACCATTTGTACCGTGATCCAACGATTGCCGAATATTTGTTGTTCTTTTTCACGTTCAGGCGCAGCGCCTGCACCAACTTGTGAGACCACGCCATAGAGATCAACGAAACCCAGCGGAATGCGAACGAAACTTCCGACTTGTCCGATGCGGTAACCTTCACCATTAACAAAACTGAGCCCAGTTACAGTTTCGTTGCTCAGCTCCACCGTTATGGTTGCACCGTGAACATCCTGCACCGTTCCGATGAATGTAGGGTCATGCAACATCGCGGCCTGCCTGTTCATCATCAAAACGTGACAATTGCCGCGCAATGAATTCACCAAAAGCCTGAAAATCTCCAAGAAGGAATTCGCAGTTTGGTGTCGAGGGGGCCGCCCCTCCGGCAGGTATTTTTTTGGTCACAGCGACTTCGTGAAGCGGGTGTCCAGTCTGTTCATCCTGTCGCCAATCCCGTTCGATGGTGCCTAGAACAGCGCCATCAGCGGCAAGGAGACTAAGGTTTGGATGCATTCGCGCTTTGGCAAGCACATCGGGATAGTTGGATCGTGGGCCAAACAGCAAGCCGAAACAAACTGCTGTTGGATTGCTCCTTAGCCCATGGAGAATAACTTCATTTAGGTGCTGGTCCAAGAACGAATATCCATTGGTCACGAGGACTGCTTGCCCACGCGCAAGAAACGACCGTAGTCGGTCAAGCATTGCGAGATATGGCATTCGACGACTTTGGTCATACTTAAGGTGTGAGGGGTAAATCATTTGCCGGTCACCTGCGGCGACAGCGACGATCGCATCCCGGCGCACAACCTCATCGTCAGCATTACGCCACCAATTCACTGACCCGTGCACCTTCCACAAGCGGCCCCAGCGTGCCGGAAGTGATTCGTTCTCCATCGAGGCTAAATCAAAAAACGCCTGCCTGGAACCAATGAAACCATCGAAATATGGAATCTTGTGGGCCTCGAAAGCCTGCTCCATCAACAAATCATAATTTGGCGTAAAAATCTCGACTGGGTGGGTTCTGTGGATTCCGCCTACCCATGTCGCTAAGCGGTGATAAGGCGTTAGAGGGGAAGGTAACTCAACATTGACCACCTTTGTCGTTATTGCGCAAATCTCTGCATCAAGGCCCGCCAGCGCAGCTCTATTTAGGCCATCAATATTTCCGTCCCTTACGACTTCATGCAATAAACGCACATGGCTTAGAATGTCCTCGATGGTTGAATCGGCAGAGAGTCTGTTCAGGACCTTAGCGAAAGTCTCCTTGTGCTCCGTCGACTGCTTGAGTTCATCCTTCACTACGGCAGTTAATCCTCGAATGTCGGGGATTAGCGGTTTTGTCCCTGTCTCATTCGGAAGCCGAATTGAAACGGGACATCCCGCGCCGAGAAGAAACGCAATACGCATCTTGTCAGGTGCCAGAGCTTGCTGGAGAAGCGTCGACTGACGATACGGACAATGAGTTGTGGTGTTCATAGGTTTGTCAGCGCCTTTCCGGAATCAACTTCGGATTCGAGGGCAGGAAATTCCAGCCCCTCAATCTCCTGCAACGATTTCCCCGCAATACCCTGCAAGTCCCCATACATGCCCACCGTTGCCCCCATCACCCGCTCGATTTGCTCTTCGCGCTTGGCCCATTGCTTCATGATGACTTTTCTTTCCTTGTCGAGGTCTTCCTGCATTGTGGAAAAAGCTTCGACTATGGCTTCCACGCGCTGGCGAAAACGTGGGCCGGTGAGGTACTGGTAGACCATTTCCGTCTTGGTTTGCTGGCCTTCGGTAGACTGCCGCGCAAGGGCAAGCTCCAGCAAGGACTGACGCAAAATCATGGCTACCGGCAATGCAGCACGCGGATGTGTTACCCAGACGCCCTCTACCATTTCGAAGGTTTCAACGCCTTTCGGCAATATCTGGCTCACGATCACGGAGATTTCTGCCTTGGCGGTGCGCTGATCATCGCGAAGTTTTACCAGCCAGGCATCGCTCCAGTTCTTGGTGCGCTTGAACTCCCACAAGATGGTGCCGCCAGACTGGCCGCCTGCTCCGACAACACGGTGCAGCACATCCCCGCCGAATTCGCCCTTGGGTACTGGCTCGATCGCATCGAAAGGGAATTTGGCGCGCAGCAGGTTTTCAAGCTCCAGTTCCTGGACTTCGCCCTGCAATTGTTGCGACCCCTGTTCGGCCCTGCGCTTGAGGTCCTCGATCTGTTTCTGCATCGCGGCAATGGTCTGCTCCTTCTCCATTACCTTGAGTTTCTGTTCGTCCTCGGCTTCTTTTCTGGCTTGTTGGCGGGTAGCGTCGAGCCCTTCCTGCACCCGCTTTTCAACGGTGAGCTCCAGTTCACGCTTGGCATCGTCCAGTTCGCGCTGTTTTTTGATCAGATCGGCCTGTGCCTTTTGTGCCTCGGCCAGTTTTTCTTCACGGCTTTTCAGCACTTCTTGCAAGTCAGCCACTTCACGGGTTTTCTGTTCAAGGTCGGTTGCAGCGGCCTGCTTGGCTTTTTTGGCCTCCTCAGCCGCAATTCTGCCGCGGTCTTTTTTCAGCTGCTCTTCAACCTGATCGGCCACCTGCACATCAAGCTTGTTTTTGGCATCGACAAGCTGTTTTTCCTTTTCCCGCATGGCCTGTTCGCGCGTGGCAATGTCGCTGTCTTTTTGCGCCAGTTGCTGCTCGAACTGCTTACGGGTAGCGGCGATCAGTGGTGCCGCGAGCGATTCGTTGAGTTTGATTTCCGTTTTACAGTTCGGGCAGATAATCGTTGGCTCTGTCATACAACCTCCCATTCGCAGGCAAAAAGCATCCAAGTATTCGCCTGTTGCTGCAATTGCTGTTTAAGCTCGTTCATCAAATCATCCTGCTTGGGTATTTGGAAAATAATAACACGTTAGCCCATTGATGATATGAGCATTTTTCCGGCTATTACTATGTCTGGCGGGTTGTAGATACCCGTGTCAGCGCAAATCTAGCCACCAATGGATATATGTTGCTAAAATACACCAACAAAAAGGCAATGGGTTCTGAATTCGCACGGCAGAGTTCGCAGGTTCAAACCCTGTGCTACCCTCCAACACCATGTTTTGCTAACCTTGTCTTCCTCGGATTGTCTGTCCGGTCGATGCTAAATTTCTCTTTACGAGGCGTTGTGAAAAATTTCTCCCGCACATTATTGCTGAGTGGCTGTATGGTTATGGCCGGCCTGCTTTCCTTGCCGGCGGACGCTTCGTCGCTGGACAGCCTCAAAACCTTTCTTTCCGAAGTCAAATCCGCCCGGGCGCACTTCAAGCAGCTGGTCCTCGACAAAAAGCTGACCACGGTGCAGGAGTCGAGCGGCACCATGCTGTTTTCCCGCCCCGGCAAGTTTCGCTGGGTTTATGAAAAGCCTTACGAGCAGCTGATCGTCGGGGATGGCGCCAAGCTGTGGATGTACGATGTCGATCTCAAGCAGGTCACGGTGAAGCAGATGGACCGGGCGCTCGGTTCGAGCCCTGCGGCTCTGCTGGCGGGTAACAACGAGATCGAGAAACACTTCGACCTGAAGGATATCGGCAAGCGTGGCACCATGGAATGGCTGGAGGCGATACCGAAGGACAAGGAGAGCACCTTCGAGAGCATGCGTATGGGTTTCTCCGAGAAGGGGCTCGAAGTGATGGAATTGCGCGACCATTTCGGCC
>JAIOJM010000333.1 GCA_019911785.1 Sulfuricella sp.
CATTTAACAATACCAAGACACGCGTCGCGGGTTTTTATGGCCACTTGCCAACCAAGTACAAGCCAGGCACAGTAGACCCGCTTACATCCGGGGAAATTACGACAGACGTGATGTGGCTGTCAGGTATGCATGAGATTATGCCAAAACTGACACTCACTGCAGAAGCGTTCTTGCCGCGCATCGCATACGACGGACTTGGGCCGTTAATTCCGAACAGGAACGTATACCCGCTTGGATGGTATCTCCAGGCGACCTATGCCCATTCAAACAGTCTTGAGTTTTATGGCCGGTACGACCAGACGTATAAGGACAAGTTTGATAAAAGCGGAGAGAAGAACTCAGCGGCAACAGGCATGCCAAAGCACTCGTTCTATGCGTCAGACTGGACGGTTGGCCTGAATTATTTCTATTCACCAAGCCTGATTATTTCTGCCGAGTTCCATCGCATCAATGGAACGGCTTTCTTGCCTCGACTGGACAACCCTGATCCGAGCATGACAAGCGAGCGGTGGAACATGTTCGGCCTGCAAGCTTCATATAATTTCCGTTGATGCCGAAACAGGCGCACAGCCTTTTTGATCTTCGTGTTTTAGCGATCGCGGGCTTCGCGTTAATCGCGGTTTTTACGGTTCAGAATTACTGGGCCCAGAAGCAACTGTCCAACCTTATTTCCGCCCAGCGCACGGATATTGTGCATAACGCAGGAACGGCCGTCAGTTCCGTTCTTTTTGAACGAAGTCTCCGTCTGGTCAACTCCACGGAAATGCTGGCCGCAACAGACGCCGTAACTTCGTCCATGTCCAGCCCATCTACACAAGCGTCGGTGCGACTGTCAGATATCCTTTCACGGTTCATCGTCAACGTGAATACGAAAGGTGTTTGCTTTTTCGGCGCCAATGGGGCCGAGCTGTTCCCATGCGATATTCCTGATGCAAAATTGCTGGCAGCAAAGTCCGCCCTCCAAAAAACGCCGAAATTTTCTATCATCTGCAACCAAACAGAATGTGAGCATTACATTGCAGTGCCGACGCTGCGCGCCGGGAAAGATGTTGGGGTGGTTGTCGCCGCTTACGGCATGGAAGAGGTTTTTCAAACGCTAGAGAAAACGTCGGGCACGAAGACGTCTATTCGTCAGTGTAGCGGCATCAAGGAAAAAGAGTCAGCGGATGGGGTGTTAGAAATCGAATTTAACGACACAATAACGGGCTTGCCTGAAGGATATGGACTTCCTGATGGATTTTGTTATCACTCCAGATTTGATATTAGCAAGGAACGCGCTACTATCAAAGACCTGTCGCGCCAACAAATCATCACGGCTGTCTCTGGAATCGCCATTCTTGGCACCGTCCTCCTGTTATTGTATATATCTGATCGTCGCATCTACTATCGAAAGTTAAATGATGAGTCTCAGGCAAGACACCGAAAATCCGAAACGCTAGACCGCGCATCCAGAAATTTCGAGATCGAGCGTAAAATGCTGGCCACAGAACTGCATGACGAATTGGGCCAGAGACTGGTGCCGATCCGTTTTAATGTCAGCATCCTGCGCTCGTTGATCGAAAAACATAATCTTCCTGAACTGGAGGCAATCTCAAAATCCATCGAAAAGGATATAGAGAACATGAGCCGAGGGGTGTCCGCATTGGTCAATTCGTTGCGCCCGCCATTACTCGACACAATGGGACTGAGAGGGAGCATTGAGGCGATCGTGGATGAATACCAGGTTGTTATGCCTGAATGTCGTATCCGGTTCATTGTTGATGAGACCGTCGATCTTGAGCAGCTTGACGATGCATCGCAGGTTGCTCTCTACCGAGCGGTTCAAGAGAGCCTGACAAACATTTCAAAGCACGCGCAGGGGGCTTCTCTTGTCAGAATCTCCATTTCAATAGGAGACAAGGGGGTGAAGCTCAAAGTGAGCGACAATGGGCCCGGGTTTAAGGTTGATGAAGATTCATTCGGCGGGATGGGGCTACGCGGAATGAAAGAGCGCGCGTTTGCGATGAACGGGAAGTGTTCGATCTATTCCGAGCCGAACAAGGGAACCTCCATCCAGTTCGAGTTGCCAGTGAAGCACTAAATTGAGCTGATCAGTCCGTACTTGATGGCAATGCGGGTAAAGTCCGCGTCAACACAGTTTAATGCCTTGCGGATAGATGCCACGCGATTGGAGATGCTTTTAGTGGTTACCCCCAGTCGCTCGCGCGCCCCCTCTAGCCTGACCCCTTCGGCGAGCATCACAAACAGCTCCAACTCTTTTTCTGTCAGGACCGTGCGAGGATCCTCGCGGTCAGCGCGCATCTGGTAGGCGGCCAGCTTGTCACCCAAGCCAGGTACGAAAAAAAACTTCCCTTCATCTGCGGCACGGATTGCATCGATCAGCATCATCGGGCTATCGGATTTTGTGACATAGCCCAACACTCCCATGCGGTAGGCGGAAGCAACCGTCTGTATTGCATCGCGCATCGAAAAAACAACTATTCGTTCCTTCGGGTTTTTCTTGATCAGCTTTTCAATCAGAGAGAGCCCGTTAGATTCTTCCAGATTAAGGTCGACCACGATGACGTCTGGATGAACGTCCGGAATTTTAGCCAAAGCCTCCACCTCGCTGATGGCCTCTCCAACGCAGGTAATCTTCTTCCCCCCTTCGGAGGTGTGCGCGAACAACTCTATCAGTCCACTCCGGACAATGAGGTGGTCTTCTACAATAAAAGCTCTAATTGATTGATGCGACATATAAATACCTAATTAACCACGCACCTTCGTATTTTGACACAAGATTGAAAGCACGGGCAAACAAAGTCTGTTTGCCCGTGCTAATAAGGGAAAATATCACCTGATTACGCGGGAAAAGTGTTCCATTATTTTTGGTTCTTTAGTACCATACGAAAAAACCAAGCGTCATGGAGCATGAAAATGGATGATTTGAGAATGCTGAATGAGCGGATTATGGCGCACCTGGGCGTGAGTGGGCCAGTGTCCGAGCACATCCTTCAGTATGTAACGATCTGCTTGGGCAAGCTCAAGCCGGGTGCTACGGAGCTGACAGGTTTTATCCCCGGCGCCAACAAGAACACCTTGGACGTGACTTCCTTGAATCGCACCTATCTTGATTTTGCACGGCTTGTTGCACGAGACATCATCTCCGGCCATTACGATGGACTGCTGGTCCTCGGCGTGGATATGGCTCAAGCAAGGGCGCTAGCCAACTTGAATAGCCAGCAGATCATAAACATGGCCCTCCGCTGGGGTGGGATGATTTTTACCCCGGCAAGTGTTTGCAAGCATGCGGAGGCGCTGCACTATAAGTCCCACCCGCATTTCGCCACTGCCATTTTGGCGGCGTGAGGTGCAGCATGTATAAGGCAACCCCGATTCCAGAGTCCGCCACCATTGAAGACCCCCTCTGGACGGCCAGATTCCACGACCTCGCCAATGCTATGGTGCTTATGAGCACCAGACCCAAAATCATATCCCGCTATACGGGACTCTCCCCTCGCCAAGTAACTGAAAGGTATGTCCGGCTAACAAACGACGTCGCCAGCCCGGGCCGCATGGGAAACGGACATCCCAAGCGCTTTGCCATTCCTCATGATCGCGGGGGATTGGACTGGACGATTCAGTCCGCGGTATTCACCAATTGCTACTTAGAACTCGAGGCTGCCATGGGCGAGCTGGTCAATCGAGGGTGGCTTCTAGCTACAACCTACCATGCGTATTGCCGTTTAACCGAGCCGGCCTTCCAGGAAACGAAGATGAGGCGCCTGACTATCAACGCAGCGTATGACCTGATGACCCACGTGGGATTCGGGCAATATCGGAAGCGGGCCGCCCTGGCGCAACAACAATGTGAATGCTGTGGAACCCACTTCCTGGTGGTGACAGAAGCCGAGCTGGATAACCAGCATTGCCCGATGTGCGCCCTGGATAAAAACTACCAGCGTTTGGTCGAAAATTCGGCCAAGTTGCGCGAGCAAGCCGTGCAGCACGGTTAATTTCAAGATCAAAACCCAAAACTGCCGTTAACGCGGCAATCCTAGCGGCATTTACTGGCTGTCAGATGGAGAGAACAACGGGATAATTCGCCCATGTTCACCTCCATCAAACGACTTCTCGGCCTGACGCCAAGCCATCCTTCCCAACACGCTCAACCGGTTCTTGAGCATGGACCGGATATATACGATGGGGATGACGTCGGTGATTACGCTATCACCCGCTACCCGCCTTTCGATCAAGGCATCCCACTAACAAAAATCGACAAACTGATTCACTCCCAGCAGGAGCTCATCACGCGGATATTTCGTACCGCTGGCGTGTCCCGCGCGGACTTTGAGCAGCAGTATGAGCCGGTGATTAGAAATCTTGCTCGTCATGTGCACCTCCTGCCAGCTACGTCGACAACCTACTTTCGAGGTACTGGCGGGTTATTCAGGATGAGTCTTGAGGTCGGCCTGAATTCATTGCAGTCGGCCAATGTGGCCGTTTTTCCTGTCGGCGGCGGAGTAGAGCGGCGCTTCTTTATCCAGCCGAAGTGGTCTCTGGCCACATTCCTTGCGGGATTGTGCAGCCAGAACTACCGGACGGTGAATTCCATGGCGGTACTGACCAGGAATCACCAGCAATGGACGCCACTTCTTTCTCACTTGTACGACTGGGCAGAAGAGCAGGGGGCCGACGTTTACTTCGTCCGCTGGATGGACGATGTGCAGGTTCAAGGGGCGCAGGCCTGTGCGGCTTATTCCATCAGCCAGGTGGTTCCGCATGAAGTCCTCCAATGGCTTGCTTCAGACAATAACCAGGTTGTGCCATCCATGACGGCGGCCATCGCCGGTGTCGAGACAAATGCGAGCGAGAATCCTATCTCCCGTCTTGTGGCGCCTGTCATTACTCGAGTGATTGAAGATGATCTCAAGCGATCCGCGACCAACTATGGGCATCTGGTTATTGGCGCTCACCTGGAACCGCATCTGGTGGATGCCATGCGGCGCCTTGTGCGCAGTGGTAAGTGGGTAGCGAACAATCAGGCCGCCGGCGGACGCCTGTGGGTTGGCGCCGAGGGCGTATTCATCGACTGGCCAACCGCCGCCCAGGACATTTCCAATCTCTTGTCACGGGATTCCTTTGCGGGCATCCCAAAAGATCAGGACACCCTGGCGGATCTGCTGGTCAACGCCGGCCTGCTGCAACCGACCCCAAAAGGAAGCCGCTACTGGACGATCACCGTTCCTAACACGCTCGAAGCGAAGGACGGAATGGTGAAGCTCAAGCAAGGTGAGGTGATCTTCCCGCAGGGGTTCGATTTCGAGCCTTTCCGCAATGTCCAGTTGACGCTGACGTCAACACCTAACCCTTCTCCTGTGCCTCCAAAGAATACGGGCACAGCAACTCAACCGGCAGCGCCAGCCAAGAGCGATCAGGCAAGCACAGTTGCGCCAGAGAAGAAATCCAACCAGGACAGCAACACGGCCAGTAAAGAGGAAACAGCGTCAACACCCGGTCAAGGAAGAAAGCGGAACAAACCTAAGCCGCCAGCCCATGCGCCAAGCAAGGCGGAAGAAGTGTCGCCGGCAGAGAACATGCCACCGTTTGAAGAAGTGCCTTTGCCTGAGTCAATCCCTGATTGTGACGAGGGCGCTGAGACAGGGGTTAGCGCCGGCAGACCAAACTCAAGCTCGGCCGATCGCCTTCTGGGTTCCCTTAAAAAGGGCAACGCATGGCTTCTGCAGGAGGTTGTCAACAATTACCACAAGAAGACGCTCACCGGAGTTGTGGCGGATTTACCCTATGGTGTGGGTATTTCGCATGACGAACTGAGCGCCCATGGCCAGCCAGTCATGGAGTTGTTCGAAGAGTTGGCCATGAAGCAATGGCTCTGGCAGGACAAGACTCGGTTAAGCCGTCGGATTCACCCGGTAGAGGTGGATGGCAAGACTTATAAGATGATGGTGCTCAAACCGGACATCGCTGCCGGATTGGGTTTCGGCACAGCAAAAACGTGAGGCGAATCGGAGCATGTTACTAAGAAAATACGAAATGCCGTGGCGCACGGCTTACGAGGCATATTCTGCCGCGGTCTGGAGTCTTTGCTTAGTCTGGCTGGCTTATGTCTGGTACACGACCGCCGCCCCCGAACTGCCCTTCTATTACCTATTTGGCCTTTCTTTTCTGTTTCTGCTTTTCAATCTTTTCCGGGCTTGGGAGATATGGCGCCTGAAATGGTCGCTTGGCGGCAAAGGCATTTCCTTTATCACGGATGAGGCATTGAAAGAAAAGTGTGAACTGCTGGAAGGTTCGTTGTGGGTGGGGAAGGGATTTGATTGGACTCCAATCCACACTCAGCGCGTCTACGAAATCAAGCGAGCAGACCCGGAGGATTTCTATCCACCCAAGCCGATCATGTGGCTGACGGAGCAATGGACTGGTGAACAGGTCGGCGCGAACACACCGGAGTTTATCGGTGCGCCATGGATTCACGGGGTCAATGCCGGAGAAGAGGATCTATTCGTTCCAATCCAGAACTTCATTGGTAATAGCCTGCTGGTTGGGACCACGCGCTGCGGCAAGACGCGCTTTCTGGAATTGATTGCCGAAATGGCCATTAATCTTGGCTATACCGTGATCGCCATTGACCCGAAGGGCGATCAGCCTTTTGAGGAATCGCTGAAGGCCGCTTGCAAGCATTCCGGTCGTGAGTCTGATTACGTGCGTCTCCATTTGGCCTTCCCTTCTCAGAGCGCAAGGGTGGATCCTCTCAAAAACTACACCAACCCATCGGACCTGGCTTCACGTATCGCGGCACTGATGCCGGGCGGTGATAAGTCCTCATCATTCCGTGACTTTGCCTGGGGCGTATTGAACGCGATTGTGATGGGGATGCTGGCCACGGGAGAGAAGCCATCCCTTGTTGGCATTCGCTCTTATGTGGACAACGGGATTGCCGATCTGCTCATGCGGGTGATGTTGCAATTCTTTGACCGGGAATTGCCACCCAACTGGGAAGTGGAGGTCTCGGCATATGCGCGGACGTTAAAACAGGCCAAAGGAAAGAAAGGGCAAGAGGATGGCGAGGTTCTAGTGCGCCAATCCCTGCATTTGCTGCTGGACTATTACCTTGAAATTATTGTCCCAAGGGGGCACCGCAACGAGGCAGTGGAAGCCTTGTCCACCATCTACAAGCATGACACTGCGCACTATTCGAAGATGATCGCCAACCTGGTGCCGATTCTCGGGATGTTGACGACCGGTGAACTAGGCAGCTTGCTGTCACCGAATCCTCGTGACGTGTCCGACACTCGCCCCATGACGGATCTGGCATCACTTATCCGTGCAAACTCTGTCGTCTATATCGGCCTGGACTCCCTTGCAAACAAGACGATCTCGTCGGCGGTCGGATCCATGCTGCTTTCCGACCTGACATCGGTGGCGGCCGGTTTCTACAACTACGGTGGCCAGCACAAGATATTCCTGCTCGTGGACGAGGCAAGCGAGGTGGTTAACGATCCATATATCGCGATGCTCAACAAATCCGCCGGCGCGGGTTTCATCAACGTCGCGGCAATCCAGACCATTCCGGATCTCGCCGCTCGCTTCGAGAGCATGGACAAAGCACGGCAGATGCTGGGCAACTTCAACAATCTCTTTGCCATGCGGATCAAGGATCGGGTAACGCAGGATTTCGTGACGGAAACCTTTGGCGAAACCTACGTGCATAGCTCCCAGGTGATCCAGGCAACAAGCTCGTCCACCGAGAAGACCATTACGCACTTCACGGGATCAGTACAGGAGCGGGTAACCGAAACCCTGGAAGCGGTGTTGCCGACAGACGTGCTGGGCCAGTTGCCGAACTGGCAGTACATTGCTGCCGTGTCTGGCGGACGCCTGATCAAAGGCCGGTTGCCGATCATTACCCACGAATAAGATGCTTAATTACCATCCTAGTGAAGCGCTTGAACGCGCATTAAAAAACGCCGGCGTCCTGCCCCTGTCCACCCGCATATTTATGGATTGGCCAAGCCTTGAGAAAGTGGCTACACAATTTCTCTACTATGTCTCGCCGTGGTTGGTGGTCAACGAGCGGAATGTGGCCGAGGACACGCTTCGATCTGCTGTTCTGGCCTACGATCGAGGCCGTCAGGAAGGAGAGGGATCGGCTAATCGCGCATTTATCGAGGCAATCACAGAGAGCGTCGATGCACTGGTATCTGTGAGGGTGTCGGTAATGGACAAGGATGGTCTCTGGTCGATTTGGTCCTACGATGTGCCCTTGATGAGCTGGATGGAGCGCCATAAACGCTGGACGATCCAGATTCGACCGCGCGAGGAGCCCGTAGGGACAGGCCCCGTTCTGATTAAGCTACTGGCTGCGATCAGCTCTACCCACGAACTCGACTTTGCCGCACTTGATTTTTCTAGATTGCTTGCCCAAAGGACACGACCATGACCCGCCACGGATTACTTTGGCTCATCACCATCATCGCCATATTCCTATTTGCACCATTGGTGGTATCGCAGGCGGAATACAAGGCTTGCATAGATAGTGAAATTACGGCAGCAAGCGAGTGGTACGGCAACGACGAGCTCGGGGAGATACTGGATCGCACCAAAGGAATCTACCATCTGCTTATGGTCAAGACAGGAATTGACACCGGTCTCCGGAAACATTTCGTCAAGCCAATTCCGTCTGAAGTCGCGCCCGGAGTGGAAATGCCTAAGTATCTGGCGGGGTATGCCGACCACCTGATGGGTTATTGGGGTAGTCTGCTTTATAACATCTGGTTATTCTGCTTCAGGCTCGCGCACTCCTGGACATGGATTGTTTTCCTGGCGCCGTTCCTGGTGGCCACCATTTTTGACGGGGTGATGACCCGCAAGGCCAAGCTGTCCAGTTTCCGGTACACCTCTCCGACCGTCTACAACCTGTCGTGGCACCTCATCATCGCAATGGCGGCAATCTCCCTGGTGGCCTTCGCGGTCAGCATACCGCTTTCGGTGTTGTCATACCCCCTCGTTCTGACCGGAATGGGGTTGTTGATCCGCCTAGTCATATCAAATATTCAACATTCCGCATAACTTAACCCAAAACTGCTGTTAAGTGGCTAAAAACAGCAGTATTTTCGCATTGTGGGAGGGGTTACATGCGGGCAATATTTGTCCCATGCAAATCGCTACAAACACACTTCTGAAAACCATTCTTGCGGCAACCGCAACTTTCGCGGCGGTTGCCGCACATGCAAGCTGCTGGGAAGCTGCAAGCCAGGATTATGGCATCCCGGTCAATGTCCTGAAGGCTGTCGCAAAAACCGAGTCCGGTTTCAACAAGAACGCAATGAACACCAACTCCGATGGGTCACACGACATCGGCATGATGCAAATAAATTCAAGTTGGCTGCCAACCCTGCAGAAGTTCAGCATTGACGAAACTTCGCTGAAGGACGCCTGCATAAATCTCAAGGTTGGTGCTTGGATTCTTTCGAACAACGCGAAACGCTTTGGCTGGAACTGGAATGCCATCGGCGCCTACAACGTCGGATGTGCCAAGCTCAGTGCAGCCAAGTGTGAACAACGCCGCAGCAAATACGCTTGGAAGATCTACGATGCTCTGCACAAGGTAGCCGCCCTTGAGGGGCGTGGCGCACCAGTCGTTGCCTACGAATCAGCCACCCGGTTCACCAATGCCGTCTCCCATGTTTCAAATGCGCCTGCCAATGGAAGGTTCATGGTGGTCAGTCTCAACACCCCATTGGCTACGCCACGGTCTTTAGCAACTGCGAATGTGGATGATGAAGCTCCGGGCGGATTCATGAACTATGCGGATGAGCGCAATGATGAATAAGGCGCTCATCGGGACTGCCATAGCGATCTTCGTCGCGGGCTGCGCATCGACCCCTGGCGTCGAAAAAGACGCGGCCGGCAGCGGCAAGTTGGGCGTCACTCAGGTCGGACACAATCAGAACGCACAGTTGGTTTTCTGCGAAACCAATCGGTGCCCAGAGCGCACCCCTAAATATCTTCCTCCGCCTCCGCCAACTCCTGTGGCGAAGGCTCCCGTCCCGGCTCCAGTAGTTAAGGCGCCAGAGCCAGTCGCGCCACTTCATTTCAAGGTTCACTTCCGTTGGGGCTGGTTCCGTCTGGATACCGCCGGTCGAGAAGAAATCCAGGCGCTCCTGGACGCCGTTAAGAACACGCCTCATAAGCAGATCGTAGTGGCTGGACGCACCGACCCGACGGGCGGGCTGAAAGCCAACAAGAAATTGGCGCTCAAACGGGCGAACACAGTCAAGGCGGCGCTCGTCATGGCTGGCATCCCCGCCGACGCCATTACCGCCGATGCGCAGCTGCCGTGCTGTGACGGCGACAAGAGGGCCGCAACCGGAGTCATGCGCGAGCTGCGGCGTACCGACATCGACATAACGATCAAGACAAAATGACAACAACGAACCCAAAGACGGCCGGAAATTACGAGCAAGGCTACAAGCCGGTTCTCGTAAGGCAAGAGACGAAAGAACATCTCCGTAAGCTGCGCGCTACGTTGCCTGACCGCGACTTGTGCCAAGAGCGCCGACTGGCGACAGCCGCCCTCGAATTGATGCTTGAGCAAGCGGATAAATGCCCTGAAACCAGGGAGCGCATGTTGGAACGGGTGCATGACATTGTGCGCCGCGACCTGGAAATCAGGGCGCAGGTTTAAGAAGCATGAGACGACGAGACGACGAGACGACTATTTTTCTAAACCTTACTGCCAAGGAATTTCAAATGAACAAGACGCTTTCTTCCCTGATGACCCGTGCTGGTATTGCTGCAATGTCCGTGAGCATGGCTTTTCCCGCTTTCGCTGGTACTACCGGCACTGAGTTTGGTGGCCTGTATAACCTGGTGAAGGGCTGGTCCGAAGGTTACCTCGGTCGTACGCTCGCAATTGCCGCCTTCCTTGTGGGCGCCATCGTCGGTTTCGCCAAATCGACCGCGATGCCTGCGCTGGTCGGTATTATCTTCGCGGTTCTGTTCGCGATCGGGCCTGGCATCATCGACGGCATCGCATCTGCCGTAATCTAAGCTCGGCCAAGCCCAGAGAATTGTCATGAACGGAATCGAACTGAAGTACATCATCCCGCAACGGCTGGATGATCCACCCAAATTTCTGTGGTGGGATTTCGACGTGGCGATTCTCGCCATGGGCTGCCTCGTAATTGGAATTATGGTCAATCAGACCATGACATTTGCTGTATTGGGCGGAGTGGTGGCGATGAGCTACCAAAAAATCAAAGCCGGGCGATCACGGGCATTCGGCCTGCACGCTCTGTATTGGTATTTGCCCGTTACATTCGGATTCAGCATCACCCCGCCGTCGGCCGTACGAGAATTCATCGGCTGACCTGATTTAACCTTTTTAGACGACGAGACTACATGCTACTGAAAAACCTGATTGCTGATGTCGAGGCACGCGCTGGCGTGTCAAAAGCATTCCAATTGATCCTGGGCGCGTCTCTTCTTACGAACATCCTGCTGGCAGGCGTGTTTGCCACGATGGATAAGACAGTTCGGACAATTCTGATGCCGCCGGAAATAAGTAAAAGCTTCTGGGTCGACGGGAAGCATTTAGGGCAGGAATACCTCGACCAGATGGGGTCGTGGGTCATCCAGCAGTTTGCATCCGTAACACCATCTACTATTGATTTTCAGACAAGCAATATCCTCAAGTATGTTCACCCATCCGTGCATGGGGACCTTTCCGTGAGGTTCAAAGCCGGTGCGCAGCGCTTGAAGGCTGAAAACCTGTCGCGCTTATTCATGCCGCGTGAGGTACGCATCAGCGAAGAAGCCCAAGCCGTCGCCCTCATCGGATACCAGGAAAGCTGGGTTTCAGACAAGCGACTACCGGGTGAGAACATCAAAGCTTACCTGGTCAAATTCGACTATGACGGTTCAAAAGTCACCATCAAGGAACTACGCGAAACGGATCCGCAACACCCATTCGATCCCCCGAAAGGAATGGCACTCGATTCGTCTGAAGCAGCGCCAGAGACACAGCGATATCAAGAGAGTGCGGCACCACAAACCCAGGAGCAGGCTATTGCGCCGCCAAACACCATTCCGCAAGCGCCAGCGATTAAAGCTGGCAGTCTCCCGCCGGCACCGCCACAGCCAACGACGGCGGCTACGCAAGCTGCTTTACAGAACGGCACACCAATTCCAAGCCCACAATCTGCGCGCTAAAGGAGCAGTCATGAAGATTCTGCGTTATCTGGCCCTGGTTGGCGCGATCAGTGCGCCAAGCCTGAGCCACGCCCTCCAACTTGTCGAGCCAGTCGAAGGCCATAACAGCTTCGTCAAGATTTCTGCCAAGGAAAATACTCGTATCGCCGTAGAAGGAGGCAAGATTCGCTCCCTCATTGCTACCGACGGGGAGTTGACTGTCGAAAAGGACGAAGACCGTGGGCAACTATTCATCCGCCCGGTCATGCTGCAAAAGCCCATAAACGTGCGGCTTATTACATCCAGCGGTGCGACTTACAACCTCGTGATGCAGGCCGTCGATATTCCACAGGAAGACATCATTATTCGTGAGCCGTTCTCGGCCAAAGCAGATGGACTGGGAAGTTTCGGCAAGGCCGAGGGCAGGAACAGAGGCGCCGCCGGCGAAATGACCAAGGCGGTTCGGGGAATCGTTACCTCGATGGCCTTGGAGGAGCCTCCAACCAGCGTTTCTGTGCGACCGGTCCATCAGGAGTTTTCTCTTTGGGAAAACACCAGGTTTGTGCTTACCGCTGTTTACACCGAGCGCGAACTGGTCGGAGAGAAATACAAGCTCACCAACACGGGCAAAAACGCCATTCGACTCGTAGAGCAGGAATTGTATCGAAAAGGGGTTGTCGCGGTAGCCATCGAGAACATGCAACTCGATGCCGGACAATCAACCAATATTTACGTCGTTCGGGGCAATTGATATGGCCGGGATTGCAAAGAAGGCGGGTATGTCGCCAATCAGGAAAAAGCAGATGTTCCTCCTGAGTGCGTTGGTCATCGTCGTGATCGGCATTGCATTCGTCGCATCAATGCTCGGAGCCCCGAAAAAAGCTCCGCCAGCACGGGTAAAGGAATCTACGCGCAAGGCGTTTGGCGCTCAGGGCGAGAAAGTTAACAACGCCGATTTGTGGCGCACTCAGGAAGGCGCTCGCGTGACCGTTTTGCAGCAGCAGTTGGCAGACATGCAGAACAAGATGACCTCGTTCGAAAAGAGGGATAAGGATGAGAAGAAGAGATCGGAAGAAGATGCTGCTCGTAAAGCCGAAGAAGAAAAACGGTTTCGCGAGGAATTGACTCGGCAAAAAGCCGCACCGCCAGCTGCCGCCTTGCCTGGTCCGCCACTGCAAAGCAACCAGCTCGGGACGCCTCCCGGTACCGGAAACATGGGGCCAGGCCAAGGCGAAGTGATTAAGGGAATCATGCGCGTGGATATGGGTGCCGGCGGCGCACAGCCGGGAGCACAGAAAGCCGCCTACGCGCAGCCCAGAAACGATACCGCGACAGGCAACAAGGATGGATCCGGCCCGGACGTTAAGGGTGGACAAACGGCAGAAACCTATATTCCTGCGGGAGCGTTCATGCGAGGCGTTCTCCTCTCAGGACTGGATGCACCCACAGGCGGGCAAGCACAACAAAACCCGCATCCGATCGTGATCGAGGTGCTGGACATGGCCTCTCTTCCAAACAAGTTCAGAGCCGATTACAAGAATTGCAGGGTAACGGCAAATGGGGTCGGCGATCTTTCATCCGAACGTGCTTACATCCGGCTGGATCGGTTGAGTTGCATTAACGAAGAGGGCGGGGCCATTGACGTGGCGGTGAAAGGCTATATCGCTGACTCAACCGGCAAGGCCGGGGTGCGCGGACGACTGGTCAGCAAACAGGGACAGGTTCTAGCGAATGCGCTGCTGTCTGGGGTCGCCTCGGGGATTGGGCAGGCATTCACACAAGGATCCATGAATACCTCCGTTTCCCCACTGGGCGCAACGCAAACGGTCCAGGCGGGGAAGGAAATGCAGGCGGGCATTGGTCAAGGGGTAGGAAACGCGCTGAGTCAACTGTCCAGATACTACATAACATTGGCTGACAAAATGTTTCCAATCATAGAGATCGACGCAGGACAACCGGTAGACATCGTTATCACCAGGGGTGTTTCGGTTGCGCGTAAGTAGCCAAATTTCTCAGAAACATCACTAGGCAAACAGGAATACTAGGCAAATCGGGCTACCGGCCCGAAAACCATGAGGACGAAAAAATGAAGAAGACGAGACTAGCTGCAGCGGCATTATTGGTAATGGGAACGATGGTTAGTTCGGTTTTTGCCGCGGTATCCGTGGATGAGACAGCCATGCTGATGAAGCTTCGCCAAAAATACCCAAACACCAAATTCCAGTCGGTTAGCCAGTCACAGTTGCCTGGAGTCTATGAAGTCGTGATGGGGCGCAATGTGGCGTACGTGGAGGAAGGGGGGCGCTATTTTCTGTTTGGCCACCTTTTCGATATGCAAACACAAACAGATTTGACCGAAGGGAAGATCGGCCCTGACGCGGGTAATGCCAAAGTTTCAAAAGTCGACTTTTCTGCGCTGCCAATTGCGGATGCTGTTGTCACCGTAAAAGGTACTGGCGCACGCAAGTTGGCTGTCTTCAGTGACCCAGACTGTCCCTATTGCGTACAGCTGGAGCAGAGCTTGTCAAAGGTCACTGACGTAACGATTTACACCTTCCTCTTCCCCTTGGAACAACTGCACCCGCAGTCTAAAGGCAAGGCAATCGGCGTTTGGTGCGCCGCCGACAGGGCTAAAGCATGGGCAGAGCTGATGAGCAAGAGCGTGGTTCCCGGCGGCGATTGCGAGAATCCGATTGAGCGCAACATGGCGCTGGCTGAAAAGTTGGGAATTAACGGTACACCGACCATCATCCTTTCGGATGGCTCAATGCTGCCTGGCGCGCCTTCAGCTGAGAAACTTAACCAGATGCTCGGAACCCCAAAGGCTACGAAATGATCAATACAAGGATTTTGACAATCGCCCTGATTGCTGGGGTCATGAGCGGATGCGCCAATATGAGCGGCCTGGATGCCTCAAGCAGCTTTTCCTGTAAGGCGCCAGAGGGTGTGTCGTGCCAGTCAATCTCCGGGGTACACGCCAACGCGAGCAACGGTAACCTGCCTTTCCAGAAAGGAACGGAAAGCGGCGAGTCGAAGAAAAAAGCCGATGCGAACGACGCGCCCAAAGTCTCGTCTTATGGCGCAAGTGACGTCCAATCACAGAAGGTTTCGCCACGTGACATGGTGGCGGCTTCATCCGGTATGCCGGTCCGGCAGCCGCCGCTTGTTTTGCGCATATGGATGGCGCCATTCGAAGACGATTCGAGTGACCTCCATGACCAGTCCTATTTTTACACCATGGTTCACTCGGGCCGCTGGATGATCGAAGCCAATCGTTCCAACATCGGCAACCAGTACCGCCCGATCTATCCATTGAACCGCCAAGGCCGCACGGCTGAAGAACCACAACAACAGGATGCTCAGAAGCTCATGCAAAAGAATGAGTACGAGAACCTGGTCGAAAAACCGAACATTGCGCAGTAAGGAGTTGCCGTGGGTGCTATTGGGGATTACTTCAAGCGGTTATTGAAAGACGGTGACGGTGAGCACTACACGCCAACACCAATCGCAGAGCCGAGTGTTGAAGCGGCCTTTACCCGTTTCGCTGATTTGCTACCGTACGTTGCATGGATGCCGGAGCAGCGGTTGTTTGTGCTCGAAGGCGGAACGGAGAACAAGGTAGAAGGCATCGGATTTTGTCTCGAAATGACGCCACAGACGGGCGCGACTCCGGACATGGCCGACCTCCTTTCTACGCTTTTCACCTATTTGCCGAAGGGATCCGGCGTTCAATGGACATTGATAGCGACACCACTCATAGACCGTTTTCTGGACTCCTATGTCAATGTTCGCCTTGACCCGCAAGAAGCCAGAACCTTCGAAGAGGCAAACAAACGCGAACTATACCGGACACTCGCAGAACGTCAGGCGGATCACTTCAGGAAAGGGACGACCATTCCACTAGTCCCCAACCAGCCGTACCTGTTGCGCGATTTCCGTATCGTGATGAGTGTAGTGATCCCCGCGACTTCTTACGATGATGCGGAGCAACTGGCCGAGATCGTGTCGCTGCGTGAGACTTGCGCCACAACCCTGAAAACGTATTACCAATTTGAACGTGAATGGGGTCCGGAGGATCTGATCAACTGGTGCGCCATGGTGCTCAATCCGCAGGAAACGTTCCTGAAGCGCAATGCCCCGCATCTCAATTACGACGAGGGGCGGCCCATTAAGCGTCAGATTATCGCCCCGAATACGGTGATGCGTCCGACTGAGAACGGATTGGTTTACGGGCTTCCTCAACACAAGAACGAATTTATCGCCCGCTGCATGAGCGTACGCAGCTACCCAAAGGCATGCACCCTGCATGCAATGGGATCGTTGATTGGCGATTACATGCAACCGGCAATTGGTTACACAAGCCCGTTCATGATCACGATCGGCATTACGACCCAGGATTTTGAGGAGACGCGCGCCGTCACTCAAATGAAATCCGCCCGCGCAACGCAAAAGGCGGACTCTCCAATGGCGAAATTCATGCCCGAGTTGCGCGATATCAAGGACGATTGGGATATTGCACAACGCTCTTTCGACGAGGGCAAAGGAACGGTCAAGTTGTTTCACCAACTCATCCTGTTTGCCAAGCCGGAGGATATTGCTCGCGCCGAGCAGTCGGCGCAGGCGGTGTGGCGGTCACGGCAATTCGAAATCGTGGAAGATACATTCATCCAGATCCAGGGGCTTCTTGGGTCGTTACCAATGTCCCTGACACCCTCGTTGACCAAGGACATCAAGACAGCTCAACGACTGACAACAAAGACGGTGCCGAATGCGGTGAATATGGCGCCTCTGTTGGCGGAATGGCACGGCGTCGGTCGTCCGGTCGTGCCTATGTGGGGCCGTCGTGGCCAAGCCATGGGCATTGATCTGTTTGCAAATACATCGGGCAACTACAATGC
>JAIOJM010000037.1 GCA_019911785.1 Sulfuricella sp.
AACAAATCCAAAAATGCCCAGGAGGCGCACGAAGCCATTCGACCAACATCGATCCTGCGCACACCGGATGACGTTCGAGCCTTTCTTACCGCAGACCAGGCAAAGCTTTATGAAATGATCTGGAAGCGTGCGCTGGCTTGCCAGATGAGTCCGGCCAAGTTCGACACTGTCAGCCTGGATCTGGCAGTTGCGGATGAAGGCACGCTGTTCCGAGCCTCTGGCCAGACCCTGGTTTTTCCCGGTTTTATCGCGGTTTACCTGGAAGGCGCTGACGACCAGGAGGAGGAAGGCGAAAGCAAGCTGCCGCCGATGGAAGCCGGCGATCAGCTCCCGGTGGACAAACTATACGGCGACCAGCACTTTACCCAGCCGCCGCCGCGCTACACTGAAGCCAGCCTGGTCAAGGATCTGGAAGAGCATGGCATTGGCCGCCCGTCGACTTACGCCAGCATTATCTCGACACTACAGGCCAGGGAATACGTAAACCTCGACAAAAAGCGGTTTTTCCCCACTGACGTAGGCTCGGTGGTCAACAAGTTCCTGACCGAGCATTTCACGCGCTATGTCGATTATGATTTTACGGCCAAGCTGGAAGACCAGCTGGACAGCATCTCCACCGGCGATAAGGAATGGATCCCGGTACTGGCGGATTTCTGGAAGGGTTTTAACCAGCAAATCGAGGAAAAGAAAAACATCGAGCGCAAAGATCTTACCCATGAGCAGCTCGATGAAGCCTGTCCAAAGTGCGGCAAGCCGCTGTCCGTAAGGCTGGGCAAGCGCGGTAAATTTGTTGGTTGCAGCGGCTATCCTGAATGTGACTTTACCCGCAGCATGGACGGCGAGGTCAAGCCGGACGAACCGGTCGTGGTGGAAGGACGCCTATGCCCGAAGTGCGACAGCCCTCTGCACGTGAAATCCGGTGCATACGGCAAGTTCATCGGTTGCTCGGCTTATCCTAAGTGCAAGTTCCTCGAACCCCTGGAGAAACCCAAGGATACGGGGGTAGCCTGTCCAGAATGCAAAAAAGGCAGCTTGATCGAACGTAAAAGCCGCTACGGGAAACTGTTTTATTCCTGCAACACCTATCCGGATTGTAAATATGCGGTCTGGAACCCTCCCGTCGCCGAGCCCTGCCCAAAATGCGGCTGGCCGGTGCTGACCATCAAGACGACCAAGCGGCGCGGCACCGAAAAGGTTTGTCCGCAGAAGGAATGCGGGTATACCGAACCAGTTGCTGCTGCTGACGAATAACGGGTTCGTAATGCTAAAAAAGGGGCCTGTGGCCCCTTTTTTATTGCTCCGCAACTGCTGTTTTCTGGATTTCAGGCCGCGATACGGCGTTTGAACTCACCGGTTCGGGTATCAATTTCGATCTTGTCGCCAATCTCGCAAAACAGCGCAACCGGCAACTCAAAACCGGTAGCTACCTTCGCCGGCTTCATGACTTTGCCGGACGAATCGCCGCGCACAGCGGGTTCGGTGTAAACGATTTCACGGACCACAGTGGTCGGCAAGTCAACAGAAATGGCTTTGTCCTGGTAGAAAACCACTTCGCAAGGCATGCTGTCTTCCAGGTAATTGATGGCGTCACCCAGATTTTCCTGCTCGACTTCGTGCTGGTTATAATCGGTATCCATGAAGACATACATCGGATCAGCAAAGTATGAGTAGGTCACTTCCTTGCGCTCAAGCTGCACCACTTCAAACTTGTCGTCAGCCCGGTAAATAGCCTCGCTGGGGGAGTCGGTCAGGAGATTCTTCATTTTCATCTTGACCACGGACGCATTGCGGCCGGATTTGGTGTACTCGGCTTTAAGGACCACCATAGGGTCATTGCCGATCATGATTACGTTGCCTGGGCGGACTTCTTGTGCGGTTTTCATGGTTCTTCCTGCAGAATATTAAAAGTTGGGCGGATCAAAGCCGATTATTTTAACTTATTATTACAAAATTTTACTAGATTTGTCGTCAAATCTTCTTTTTTTATCAGTCTGTTTGCCCATTTCTGAGCATGCTTTTCCAAGGTGGCGTGATGCCTCCATAAGCTTTCCCAATCCGGAACGCCCGCATCGCGACCATTACACGCTTCAAAAAATGGTGTCAGTACGGCTGCCGTTGACTGGGGTAGATCAGCACAATACCGATCCAGAAATGCCTTCAGTTTTGGCCAATGCGCCCCGGCTTCCTGGGGGTATATTTGCCAGACCATCGGTCGCGCAGCCCACTGGGCGCGGACAAAGGAATCTTCGCCCCGTACAAAATTGAAATTGCACGCCCACAAGAGCTTGTCATAGTTATCCTGTTCCAGAAAAGGCAAAACCCTGACAATAAGACTCCTTTTTTTGAAAAGGTTCCCCGCGCCGGAATATGGCCGCCCGAAAAATGCTGAGATTTGCTTCGTTGCCACCCCCTCCGGGACCAGGCACGTCACCGGGTTAGCGGCTTCCGCCCAGGCGGCGAACAAGGTTGATGCCGAATTATTACTATAGCAAAACAAGGAAATACGGACTTCATTTTTTTCTGGGACAGGGATGCCCAGTTCCTGCCAAAAAGCGGTACGTAGTTGAATGTCTGCCTGGAAAAGAGCCCGTTGCTCCAAGCGGTTTTTCTCGACTAGCAAGCCCCCCGTGCTTGGTGAAAACCCCGGGAAAAAGAAGTACTTGATCAGAGGTAATTGGGGGTGAGGGGAGGGAAGTCCGTGATGGCTGTCAACCCATCCTTCGGCGCTGAGATATTCCAGGTTTACCCAGGCATGTCTGCGTCCGCTCTTCGCCATCGCAGCCACGTAGGTGGTCGGCAGTTCGCAGCCGAAGGCTTCTATCACCACATCCGCCGGCTCAACGGCGATGCTGGATTCTGCCCATTGCCTTATTTCCACGCCGCGGGAAACTTGTACCGGCAGACGCGGGTCAATTTCTGGGTTAATCTTTTGAAAGCTGATCAGGTCGTCCGTCCAGAGACGAACCTTTAGGGCATGCTCGGCGACCAATTGACGGGCGAGCCGCCAACAGACGCCGATATCACCGTAATTATCGACTACGGTGCTGAAGATGTCCCAGCTTGGCCGGGAGTTATCAGATGTCGAGGTTTCTTGCTCCAAGTGCGTTTTTTTCGATAAAAGCACGCCGCGGTTCAACCTGATCGCCCATCAGGGTGGTAAAAATTTCATCTGCGGCTATCACGTCTTCAATCTGCACCCTGAGCAGCCGTCTTACCTGGGGATCCATGGTTGTTTCCCAAAGCTGTCCTGGGTTCATTTCGCCCAAACCCTTGTAGCGCTGGATACCCAAGCCGCGTTTTACTTCTTCCAGCAGCCAGTCCATTGCAGCCTTGAACTCGCTAACAGGCTGGGATCGTTCTCCACGCTTGATGTTTGCCCCTTCTTTAAGCAAACCCTGCAGCACTTGGGCCGTTTTCGACAGCTGTGCGTAGTCCCCGCTTTGCTGGAAATCCCGGTCCAGATAGCTGAGCTGTAAATTGCCATGCACCATCTTGCTGATCTTAAGTCTACAGTTTTCCGTCGCTTCATCGTAGTAAGCCGAAACAGTATACTGCTCGTTAGCCAATGCTTTCTTGAGCTGCTCCGCGCTTTCGTTTGCGGATGCCAAGTCACTCAGGTCAAGCACGATGTTTTTAAGCAGGGCGTAGAGTATCGGTTCTGCAATAATGCGGCTCAAGCGCTCGATGATCGCTTCTGCCAGCAGGAATTCCTTGGCCACTTCCTCAAGAGCGGCTTTGCTGATCGGCTCTTTGCCGCCCTCGGTAACCAGTTCGGCCTCGCTCAACGCCATTTGCAGCATGTATTGCTTCAATTCATGGTCGTCCTTCAGGTAGCGTTCCTGTTTGCCATGTTTGACCTTGTACAGGGGGGGTTGGGCAATGTAGATGTGACCGCGTTCCACCAGCTCCGGCATCTGTCTGTAGAAGAAGGTGAGCAGCAAGGTGCGGATGTGGGAACCGTCCACGTCCGCATCGGTCATGATGATGATGCGGTGATAGCGCAGCTTTTCTGCCGAGTATTCATCCTTGCCTATCCCTGTACCCAGAGCAACGATCAGGGTCGCGATTTCCTGGGAGGAGACCAGCCGGTCGAAACGTGCTCGCTCGACGTTGAGAATTTTTCCCTTCAGGGGGAGAATCGCCTGGAACTTCCTGTCCCGTCCCTGTTTCGCCGAGCCCCCGGCAGAATCGCCTTCTACCAGGTAAAGCTCGGACTGTGCCGGGTCTTTTTCCTGACAGTCGGCCAGCTTGCCTGGCAAGCCCATGCCATCCAGCACGCCTTTGCGGCGCGTTATTTCGCGCGCCTTGCGGGCCGCTTCGCGAGCGCGTGCCGCATCGACAATCTTGCCGCAGATGATTTTGGCGTCATTCGGATTTTCCAGCATATATTCCGCCAGTTTCGCAGAAACGATTTCCTGAACTATTGGCATCACTTCGGAGGAAACCAGTTTTTCCTTGGTCTGCGAAGAAAACTTCGGGTCCGGGATTTTTACCGATAATACGCAGGTCAGTCCTTCGCGCATATCATCGCCGGCGGTTTCTACCTTGGCTTTTTTTGCCTGCTCGCTTTGTTCTATATACGTATTTAATGTGCGCGTCATCGCGTTACGCAGACCCGTCAAATGACTTCCGCCGTCGCGCTGTGGGATGTTATTAGTAAAACATTGCACTGATTCCTGATAGGAATCGTTCCACTGCATTGCCACTTCCACGGTCATGCCGTCTTTTTCACCCATTGCATAAAAAACCTTGGGGTGCAGGACGGTTTTGCTGCGGTTTACGTATTCCACAAACCCCTTTACGCCGCCGCTAAAAGCAAAGTTATCGCTTTTTCCCGTGCGCTGATCGATGAGTTCAATGTGTACGCCATTGTTGAGGAAGGACAGTTCGCGCAGTCGCTTGGCCAGAATCTCGTAATGAAATTCGACCAAACCAAATATCTCTTCATCTGCCGGAAAATGTACGTCCGTGCCATGTTTTTCGGTCTGCCCAACGAGCTTTAGTGGCTCGACCGGGACACCGTGACGAAATTCCATGGAATGCGTTTGCCCATCACGGCGAATAGTCAATTTCAGCCATTTTGAAAGGGCATTGACGCAGGATACGCCTACGCCATGCAAGCCGCCGGAAACCTTGTAGGAATTACTGTCAAATTTTCCTCCCGCGTGTAATTCCGTCATCACGATTTCTGCAGCAGACCTTTTTAATTCGTCGTCTTCCTTGATCCCAGTGGGAACTCCCCTGCCATTGTCGTGGACGCTGATGGAATTATCCGGATGAATAACAACTTTAATTTCGTTGCAGTGTCCGGCAAGTGCTTCATCTATGGCATTGTCTACCACCTCAAATACCATATGGTGCAACCCGGAACCGTCGCTAGTATCTCCAATGTACATGCCTGGCCGTTTGCGTACGGCTTCCAGCCCCTTCAGTATTTTGATGCTATCGGAAGTATATTCAGACATTATTTATGGGTTC
>JAIOJM010000334.1 GCA_019911785.1 Sulfuricella sp.
ATCACGGCGGCAAGTTGCGCATAAATTTCGAATCGTTTTTCCACGGCATCAGGCCTTTTTTAACTGGGTCAATGGCAGAAACCGGAACGCCAAATCAGGTGTTCTTCAGCGTTTTACCCAAGGTAGCAGTAAAAGATTATAGGGCTATTAAACCTAAAAACGGCATTTCACCGCAAAGGACGCAAAGGTTCGCAAGGTAGAACAATGAGTTAATAAATTATTCTGCGTCACCCATCGGGTAAGCAGATTAAGTTGTTCAAGTCCTTGAATTCCTTCGCGTCCTTTGCGGTTCAACAGATTTTTCTAGGTTAAAGCAACTATTTTCAAAGCCAATCTGCAAATTGCCGACATGGGCCGCCCCCGCTTTTATTCGCTTTGTGCATACGAGCGCTCCATTCCCGGGCTTGTGTACTATATTTAAGAAAATGCCGATTAAATCCATTCGTCCTGTGCCCGTCGAATGGCATTCTATGTAAATCATAATGTTATAAATGGATTTGACCAACGGGTTGTCTCACAAAATCGATCAAGGAGGGCATCATGGACACAAAAGTTCGCACTCCCCGCCTGTTTGTACGGGTGATTACCTTGCTCGTGTTGATCGCCGCATTGACCGGAGCAGGGTTCGCTGCGGCGAAGGGAGATAAAACCGGGTACGAATATTACGTCGTCGGCAACGCGGGTGACGTGACCACGGCTACAACCGCCGGCCTGCTGTTAATGGGCGGCGGCCCGGATGTTGACGAGGCTTTCGAGTGGATGAGTAAAAAGTCTGGCGGCGGAGATTTTGTCGTAATTCGGGCTAGCGGCACGGATGCGTACAATCCATACATCTATGCAATGGGCCTGGTGGACTCGGTTGCAACCCTCATCATCAAGACACGCGCCGCTTCAAGCGATCCCTTCGTTGTGAAAAAGATCCTCGAGGCTGAAGCGCTCTTTATCGCTGGCGGCGACCAGTATGATTACGTGAAATACTGGAAAGGCACGCCGGTCGAAGATGCCATTCACACCCTGGCCAAACGGAATGTTCCCATCGGGGGCACCAGCGCCGGGTTGGCGATTTTGGGCGAGTTTCTCTTTCCCGCACAAAATGACACCGTGTATTCAGATACTGCGCTGGCCGACCCTTACAATCGGCGCGTGATACTTGACCGGGACTTCTTGATCCTGCCGAATATGGGCAAGGTCATCACTGACGGTCACCTTGACTCGCGGGATCGAATGGGGCGGCTGGTCACCTTCCTTGCGCGCATCGTCCAGGATGGTTGGTCCACCGAAGCGAAGGGCATCGGCATTGACGTAGAAACAGCCATCGCTGTCGAAAACGGCACGGCTTCCCTGTTTGGCAGCGGCGCGGCTTATTTCCTTCGCACGCCGGGCATGCCCGAGGTATGCCAGAGCAAAACCCCGCTCACGTTCCGCAACCTTTCGGTGCAGCGCCTGTCGGGCTCAGGCACGTTCAATGTCAAGAACTGGAGCGGTAACGGTACGACGAACTATACCCTCTCTGCCGAGGAGGGCGTTTTGATATCCACGCAAGTGGGCGGGGGAATTTATTGAGGTGATCCTGTTTTAAAACAACAGCTTGGGCTAAGCTTACTCTGCGCCCGTCTGTTGATTCGACAGTTTAGGCATGACCAACATGAGAAATACCATAGCGGCTCTCCTGTTCATCAGCTCGATCTCTTTCTATTCCCCCGCTTGGGCGGTGGAGGGTTGTGTCGAGACAGCGCATCTCATCGTATGCGATTTATCTAGGGGGCAACTGAGCAACGATCGTGTCGAGGAGCTCGCACACCTCGCAGAAAATAAACTGCAGCAGGTCCTCGATTTCTGGGCTGCCAATGGCGGGATTGAACGCCGGGGCAAGATACACCTGGAACTCGACCGTCCCCGAGGCGGCACCTATGGCACGCAATTTCGTCTGCTAACGAAAAACGGGACCAGAACCCGCAACGTCAGGGTGTTTGGCGTAAAAAAGGAACCCCAGAATCTAGTTCATAAACTCACTGTCGCGGTCTTCCCGAGCCCTGACAAGCTGATCCGCAATATGGTGGGCGGGCCAATGGAGGCGCGATTCGGCAATCGCATGAGCTTTCCAATGTGCGGCTTTAGCAGCGACAGCTGGGTGTTGTCCTTACGGAGAATCGGCGCCTATATCCGCCTGGCAGAGCTAGGACCCGCCCACGAGCCTTGGGGCATGACTACGGGCCGTGACGGTTGGCCATACGTCACAGACGAATGGAGGCAGCATATTGCCTATGCCGAGGCGGTGTCCTTTGGCGACTACTTGCTGGTCACATATGGACCTGAAATGATGAAGGCTTTCTATAGGCTAGCCCACCTGGACAATGTCCGTCCCTGGGCCAGGATTTTTGGTAAGACGCTTACAGAATTAGAAGAAGAATGGACTACGCATTTGGAATCATCTCAGGTTACCGACGAAAAGGAGAATCGTGCAACGGCCGAGCTATTGGCAAAGGGACCTGGCAAGACATGCCCTGCCCGACTCGGCGACTAGACTAAGAGTAAGGTTTAGTGCTACTGCTGCGCAGGATATGGAGAGCACGGGGTTGAGGTAAATTCGGTCACGCAACTGATCGAATGGAAACCGTGGTCTGTTCAGTATTATTAATGAGCGGCTGGAAACACGGGGCAGGATCAGGTAAAACCATTTCCATGGCTCGAAATGCGCTTACCATGACCGTACCCGCCCCACATCCACATGCACGAAATTGGAGGCCGGATAATAGCCGACTCCGCCGCCACGCAGCGCCAGGGCTGCATCACGCAAGGTGGAAAGCCCGCGGTTCGGCAAGCTGATATCCACGGCCTGGCCTCTCATATGCAGGCTGCCTTTCGCCACCCCGGAACTGTGGGCGACCAGCATGGCGTTGCTGGCCGGGGAGCGGTAGCCGGAAATGACGTGAAATGGCTGGCTGGCCTCCAGCTTGCTGTGGAGCAGGTAGAGAAGGTCGAATAAATGACTGTCGATGGGCGCGACTTGATCGGTCCGGTGATCCCGCAGTATCCGGTTGAATTCGGTCATGGATTCCGGGATGTAACTTCCTTGTGCCCAATACACGGCCTGAAGGCTTTCCCCGGTGTGGATGTTGTAAAGGGCCAGCTCCCGTTCCGGCGCGGCCAGTGAGCTTCTGGCCAAGGAGGGGCGTGCTGCGATGCCGACGGCTGACGCTACCCCCCACTTTAGAAAGAGACGCCGGGAGGCGTCACCTCCACAAAATATTTTACCAGGCCGATTCTTCATCTCTGTCCATTTTCCCGCACTGCTGTGACAAGCGTCACCTCTCGTGCCAGGCCTTCCTGGCGCCTGATGACTTCCGCAACCCGATCCCAGTCAATATGTTGAGCGAGACCGTTGTCTTCCGCCAAGCGGCGTGCTGACTCCAGCGGATCGCCGGCCTTCCTGTAGATGTTCCCGTGTATTTCCAAAAAAATACGGCTATCCGGAAGCTGTGCCAGCAACACGGGAGTATAAATAATCCTGCCCTTCATGCCTACCTTTACCGTGGTGAAAAGGGACTTGATATCGTCCGGATGCAGCCGGATGCAGCCGTGGCTCTGGAAGTGATACACGCTGGCCGGCGCGATGGTGCCATGAATTCCGTACCCGGCCAGGCTCAAGCCTATCCAGTGTTTACCCAAAGGGTTGTCCGGGCCGGGCGGCACCTTTGTGCGCACTACCTGGCCTTCCCGCCGCATTTCCTCCTGGATGGATTCGGGTACGATCCACTCTTTGTCCTCCTGGAGGTTGGCAATACTGAACGAGCCGGAAGGGGTGGGCCAGTCGGGTCTACCCAATCCGACCGGGTAGAAGGCATTAAGTTCACCCGCGCGGAAGAAGAACAGCATCCGCTGCGGCAGGTTGAGCAGGATGCCCTCGGGCAGAGGGGGCGGGACGATGTGGAGGTTGCTGACCCGAAGCTTGCGCCCGGGGTGAAGAATGCCATCGTAGTCCAGGCCGTTTTCCTGGGCCAGAATCCTGGCCGAAACACCGAAGCGCGCGCCGATCTTGATCAGGTAATCCCCGGGCTGTACGGTATATTCAAATTGGCCTCCCGTCACAGACCGGGAAAATGCGCCGAACTGATCGACATCTGTTGGCGCGGCCAAGGACGGGTACGCCAGCAGGACAGCGAAAAGACATGCGATGGATTTCAAGGTAAGTTGGGTTGACAAAGATGCTTGGCGCCATTGTGAAGGTAGTGATTATAACAGCGTTCTATTTGCGCTTCAGATAGCGTACGTCGTCGAAGGTGCTGACCCAGTGCGGCGTGTAAACCACCATCAGGGTCACCGCCATGCCGGTGGTGATCGCCTCGGACCAGGCCATCAGGATGAAGTAGGGCAGGTAGTCGTGGTAGAGATAAGCCGGCGGGTAGATGCCGGACAGCTGCAGCAGCAGTGTTCCGCCCAGACCGGTGGCAGCCATCGCCAGCGCGCCGCCGAAAAAGGCGTTGAGAAAGATGTAGACGAAAAGATGGTTGGGCAGCTTACGGTCTGCCAGCCAGTAGATGCCGTAGCTTACCGCTACCGGCAAGGCCCCCATGATGAGACCGTTCCAGCCGTAACCCTGCCATCCGCTCATGCCCGCCAGAGTGACGGCAGTCAGAACGATGGTGAGCCCGAGCAGGGCCAGTTGCGGCCCGAACATCAGCATCATGGCGGTGGCCCCGAGCAGGTGAAAGTTCAGCCCCGGCTTGATGCCGGTCTTGATGCTCCAGAGTGCCATCAGAACCACGCACGTGCCCAGCCATACATTCAGCATGCTGGCATCCTTGAGCCTGCGCCAGGGGGCGGTGCGGATTGCCCAGAACAAGACCAGTGCGAAGAGTCCCTGTCCGGTCCAGTACAAGGCGGAAGGCAGGAGATTGTCGGGAAAATTCATATTTCCATTTTAACCTATAATCCACAGATGACGCAGACGCACGCAGATAAAACCCTGCTGAATCAGGTCGTTGACAGACATGCCCGCCTCACCGTCAAGGTGAGGCGGGCAATGCCGTCAACGCATTGAAATATCTGTGTAAATCTGTGTTCATCTGTGGATAACTGATTTTTCAAGGTTTAAGCTATACTCCCGATTATTTTTGAATCTGGGGTATTGATTTTGAAGCTGGTGCTATTTGACCTGGACAACACGCTGCTTTCCGGGGACAGCGATTTCGAGTGGGCGCAGTTCCTGATCGAGCGCGGCGTGCTCGACCGCGAGGTGTACGAGGCGCGCAACCAGGCGTTCTACGATCAGTACAAGGCCGGCACGCTGGATATCCACGAGTTTCTCGACTTTCAGCTCAAGCCGCTGTCGCGCCACCCGCGAGCCCAACTGGATATCTGGCATGGACAATTCATGCACGAAAAGATTTTGCCGATCATCAACCCGAAGGGGCGCGACCTGGTCGACCGGAGCCTGCGCGAGGCGGACCTGGTGGCGATCATCACCGCCACCAACAGCTTCGTCACGATGCCGATCGCCAGAGCGTTCGGGGTCGAGCACCTGATCGCGACGGAACCGGAACAGAAAGGCGGCGAATTCACCGGCAAGGTGGCCGGCACGCCCAGCTTCCGCGAGGGGAAAATCACCCGTCTCGACGCCTGGTTGAAACAGCGCGGGCTGGACTGGGAGGGCGTGCAGGAGAGCTGGTTCTATAGCGATTCCCTCAACGATCTGCCGCTGCTGGAACGGGTCAGCAACCCGGTGGCGGTGGACCCCGATCCTACCCTGAAGGTGCATGCCGAGAAGAGCGGTTGGCCGGTGATTTCATTGCGTGTTTAACCGCTTCGCAGCACGATTTTCTGCTCATTCTGTTCCCGCCGGGCCTGTTGGCCGGGACGTTATTGTTATCACACCCTGATGTTGTATGATGCTAAGCAGGGCGGATGAGGCCGCAGGCCGTTATCCGCCGTATGGTTTACGGCGCTTCGACTCATACGGCGGATAACGCTACGCTCATCCGCCCTACGAGCTGAAAAATCTGGAGGAGCTCTACCAATGTGGATTCTAGGAAATCGAAACGGAAGTTGGCAGTTGTTTTCTGCCGGCGTGAGGCTGGTCGTCTGCAGCCTGCTGGCCGTGTCGTTCGCCGCTCATGCCGACCGCTTGCCCCGACAGGCGGTGGATACCGCTGAAGTTCCCGAGATCGTCATCTTCGGCAGGGATTCCGACAGCAAGCCCCTGCCTTATTATCGCATTGCTCCCGACGTTTATTTCCTCTATGGCAATATTGCCGAGGTGGACCGTAAGAACCGCGGCTTCAACGGCAACGCCGGCTTCGTCGTGACCGACGAGGGGGTGGTGGTGATCGACAGCCTGGGAACGCCCAAGCTG
>JAIOJM010000335.1 GCA_019911785.1 Sulfuricella sp.
CGCGCTGGTGGATCTGACGGGCATCCGCTCCTCCGCCTTCATGCTGATGTTCGGCGTGGTATGGGTATCCCTGATGTGGATGTACTGGACCGAGGTGAAGCCGCTGGACGCGGAACGGGAAAAGCATCGTGTCAAGGCAGCTGACATCATCGAGTGATGTGAGTTCGAATAACGGTTAGCAGTAAATTTTAAACGAGGAGATAGACGTGCCTGATATCAAAGAATGGGACGTGGAGGACCAGAAATTCTGGGAATCCACCGGCAAGAAAATCGCCAACCGCAACCTGTGGATTTCGATACCCAGCCTTCTGCTGGGTTTCGCCATCTGGCTGATGTGGGGCATCATCACGGTGCAGATGCTGAACCTGGGCTTCCCCTTCAAGCCTGACCAACTGTTCACCCTGACCGCCATCGCCGGTCTGGCGGGTGCCACCCTGAGGATTCCGGCTTCTTTCTTCATCCGCATCGCCGGGGGTCGCAACACCATCTTCCTGACCACCGCGCTGCTGATGATACCTGCCATCGGCACCGGCCTCGCACTCCAGGACAAAGACACCCCGCTATGGGTGTTCCAGTTGATGGCGCTGCTTTCCGGTATCGGCGGCGGCAACTTCGCCTGCTCGATGTCCAACATCAGCACCTTCTTCCCCAAACGCCTGCAGGGCACGGCGCTCGGCCTCAATGCCGGCCTCGGTAACTTCGGCGTCACTACCATGCAGATCCTGATCCCGCTGGTGATGACCGCCGGCATCTTCGGCGCGCTGGCGGGCGGCTCGATGGAGTTGGTCAAGGACAGCGGCTGGATACTCGGCAAGATTCTGGCTGGCACCCCCACCTTCATCCAGAACGCCGGCTTCGTGTGGATGCTGGCGCTGGTGCCGCTGGCCTTCTTCGGCTTCTTCGGCATGAACAACCTGAAGCCGATTTCGCCCAATATCGGCTCGACGATTTCCGCCTTCATCAAGATCCTGTGGCTCTACGGCCTGGCTTTCCTGACCGCCGCTGTGGGCCTGTACCTGTACCTCCCGGCGCCGACCGGCCTGGGGCTGCTTAACATGTGGGTGGCACTGCCCCTGATCATGGTCGGCACCCTGTTCGTGATGAAGCTCGCGGCGTTCGGCGAAATGAAGGCGAACATCAGCAAGCAATTCGCCATCTTCAGCAACAAGCACACCTGGTCCATGACCGTGCTTTATGTGCTGACCTTCGGTTCGTTCATCGGTTTCTCGATGGCCCTGCCCCTTGCCATCACGGTGATCTTCGGCTTCCAGCACATTCCTGACCCGGTGACCGGCCTGATGACCCACACCCTCAAGAACCCCAACGCAGTGTCGGCACTTACCTACGCCTGGATCGGACCTTTCGTCGGCGCGCTGGTTCGCCCGATCGGCGGATGGATTTCCGACAAGGTGGGCGGCTCCATCGTGACCCAGCTGATTTCCGTCGTCATGGTGGTAGCCTCCGCGGCAGCCGGCTACGTGATGTTCCTGGCTTACAACTCCGCCACGCCTGAGCAGTACTTCACCATCTTCTTGCTGATTTTCGTGGTGTTGTTTGCCGCCTCCGGCATCGGCAACGGCTCCACCTTCCGTACCGTGGGCGTGATCTTCGACCGCGTGCAGGCTGGCCCCGTACTGGGCTGGACTTCCGCTGTGGCAGCTTACGGATCCTTCATCGCCCCGGTAGTGATCGGCGCGCAGATCAAGGCCGGCACCCCGGAAAACGCGATGTACGGCTTCGCCATATTTTATGCCCTGTGCCTGATCCTGAACTGGTGGTTCTACCTGCGTCCGGGCTCGGAAATCAAGAATCCGTGAGGAGACAGGAGTGAGGAGCATGGATCAACAATTTTCCACTCCTCACCTTTCACCCCTCACCCCTCACTTTTTTAAGGAGTTAAACAAATGAGTCACTTTCTCGACCGTTTAAAGTTTTTCGAAAAAACCAAGGAGACCTTCTCCAACAACCACGGCATCGTTACCAATGAAGACCGTCAGTGGGAAGATGCCTACCGCCATCGCTGGGCGCATGACAAAGTGGTGCGTTCCACTCACGGTGTCAACTGCACCGGTGGCTGTTCGTGGAAGATTTTCGTCAAGAACGGCCTGGTGGCGTTCGAAATGCAGCAGACCGACTATCCGCGCACCCGCGAAGATTTGCCGGATCATGAGCCGCGCGGCTGCCAGCGTGGCGCGTCTTTCTCCTGGTATCTGTACAGCCCGCAACGGATCAAGTATCCGCTGATCCGCGGCCGCCTGCTTGATGTCTACCGTGCCGAGCGCAAGACCGGCAAGGATCCGGTTGAGGCCTGGACCGCGATTCAGTCTGACGCCAACAAGCGCAAGCAATACACGGCTGTGCGCGGCCTGGGTGGTTTCGTGCGCACCGATTGGGAAGAAGTTAAAGAAATCATCGCGGCTGCCAACGTCTATACCGTCAAGAAATGGGGACCTGACCGCATTTTCGGTTTCTCGCCTATTCCGGCGATGTCGCAGATTTCCTACGCATCCGGCGCCCGTTACCTTTCCCTCATCGGAGCGGCATGCGGCTCGTTTTACGACTGGTACGCCGACCTGCCGGCGGCTTCCCCGCAAACCTGGGGCGAGCAGACCGACGTACCTGAATCGGCCGACTGGTTCAATTCCACCTACATCATCGTCTGCGGTTCCAGCCTGCCGACCACTCGCACACCGGATGCACACTTCGTCTCTGAAGTCCGTTACAAGGGTGCCAAGATCATCTCGATGGCACCGGATTACGCTGAATTCTGCAAAGCATCCGACTTGTGGATGCCGGTTAATCCAGGCACCGATGTCGCTGCTTTCCTGGCGATGGGGCACGTGGCACTGAAAGAGTTCTACATCGACAAGCAGGATCCGTATTTTTCAGAATATGCCCGCAAGTACACCGACTTGCCAATCCAGGTGATGCTGCGCAAGCATGGCGATGCTTATGTGTCCGACCGCTGCCTGCGCGCTTCCGATTTCGACGGCGCATTGGGCGAAACCAACAATCCCGACTGGAAAACCATTGTCTATGACGAGAAGTCCAAAACCTTCGTCGCGCCAAACGGTTCGATCGGTTTCCGCTGGGGCGAAGAAGGCAAATGGAATCTGCTGCCGAAAAATGCGGCCAACCAGCAG
>JAIOJM010000336.1 GCA_019911785.1 Sulfuricella sp.
CGAACCGGGGTCAGCACGATCTGGCCGTTGCGGGCTTCCACGTCGAAATACTCCGCAGGGCCAACGGCAGCGGTGATGCTCTTGGGCAGGGTGAGCTGGTTTTTTGCAGTCAATTTGGCAAGCATGACAGCCTCCAATGCACAAAGTAAGGACTCCTTACTTTGTGCCATTTGCCGAAAAATATCAAGCGGCACGGTTAATCGGGCTACGCCCCCTATTATTTTTGCCCTATTATTTTTGTGGAAGTCGGCGCGAACTGATGCGGGTGGGTTCGAATCAATGCGTCAGCAATTCGATGTACGGCTGGTAGCTGTAACGCCGATTCTTTTTCTGCCTGGTCATTTCGGTCGCGATGCCCAAGTCTTCGAGCACCTTGACGGCCGCATTCGCCGTCGGAAAACTCGTGTCCAGTTTCTGCCTCACTCGCTCGATGGTGAAGCGCGGCATCATCGGCAGCATTTCGAACAAGCGATAGCTGGCGGAGCTGGCCTTGGATGATTCGAGCAAGCGGCGTCGGTCTGCCGCCACCAGGCTGGCGATGGCGATGATGCTGCGTTCGGCATCGGTCGCTGCTGTCGCCACCCCTTCGAGGAAGAACGCGACCCAAGACTCCCAATCTCCATCCGTGCGGATATTCGAAAGTCGCCGGTAATACTCTGCCTGGTGCTGCTTCAAGTAGCCACTCAAATACATCAATGGCTCGGGCAACAGGACCCAGTGCTCCAACAGTGCGGCGATCAGCAGACGGCCGATGCGCCCGTTGTCGTCCAGAAAGGGGTGAATGGTCTCGAACTGGGCGTGCGCCAGCGCAATCTTCACGAGAGGCGGGAGAGCTTGCGACGTGTCGTGGACGAACCGCTCCAGATCGCCCAGCAGTCTTGGCACCTGATCTGCCGGAGGCGGCACAAAGGCGGCATTGCCCGGACGGGTGCCGCCAATCCAGTTTTGCGATCGCCTCAATTCTCCCGGCTGTTTGCCGGCCCCCCGTACCCCATCCAGCAACAGACGGTGGGCCTCGCACAGCAGGCGAACGCTGATGGGCAAGCCTTGGGGCGAGCGCAGGTTGTCTTGCACCAGTCGGAAGGCACGCAGGTAGTTGGTGACTTCTTCCACGTCATCCATGTTGCTGACCGCGAAGCCCGCTTCCTCGTCGAACAAGTCGGTCAGCGTGGCCTGCGTTCCTTCGATTTGCGAGGTGAGCAAAGCCTCCTTGCGGATCGCGCTGTACAGCAACCAATCCACCGACGGCACCAGCCCCGATACCCCGGACAGGCGCGCAAGTGCCAGCTCCGCCTGCCGGTTCTGCTCGACGAACGAATCCGGCGCAAGTGCAGGGTCGGAGGGTGGGAGCGAATGCGGAACGAAGGCCTGGACGGATTCGCCCAAGGTCGTTGAGGTGGCGTAGGTTCCTGTGTTTTTTCTGCTTTGGCGGTATTTATTAAGCGCCCTGCAAGCTGTTTGCTTTCCTGATTGAACCAGCGTCAGCGAGTCGCCGGAGATCGGGTGCATGCGCCATGGCGCAAGCATTCTTGCCATTTGCCTGGGTGGCCTGCGGAGAATAAGCCAGACATTCTCCGCGTGACATGCGGTGATTAGCTTGCGCTTGCGGAGAATGCAGCTCATAATCTCTGCATGAATAGCGGTGATTACACTTACCTCTGGCAGGCTGGCGATTGGCCTGGCTGGCGCTACGACTTGGCTGCCTTGGCCGGGCCTTTGGCCGATGTCAGCCGCGCTCAGGGGTTGCTGCTTGGTCGACTGGCCGATGTCGGCATGGCGCTGCGCGATCAGGCCAGTCTGGCAGCGCTGACCGAGGATGTTATCAAGACCAGCGAGATCGAAGGCGAGCGACTGGATGCCGAGTCTGTTCGTTCTTCCGTTGCCCGCCGTCTTGGCGTAGACATCGGCGCGTTCGCGTCGGTGGATCGCCACGTTGAAGGCGTGGTTGAAATGGTTCTGGATGCAACGGCTCGCTGCGAGGCAGCGCTGACACTGGATCGGCTGCTCGGCTGGCATGCGGCGTTATTTCCGACAGGCTACAGCGGGCTTGCACCCATTCACGTCGGTGCCTTTCGGGACGATGCGAGTGGCCCTATGCAAGTCGTTTCCGGCCCCATTGGTCGCCAGCGGGTTCACTTCGAGGCTCCACCGGCAGATCGGCTGGATGCGGAGATGGCGCGTTTTATCGAATGGGTGAACACCCGCTCAGACGATCACCCCATCCTTAAGGCTGGCCTCGCTCACTTGTGGTTTGTGACGCTGCACCCGTTCGACGATGGCAATGGTCGTATTGCGCGCGCCATCGGTGATCTGCTGCTGGCACGTGCCGATGGGAGTCCGCAGCGCTTCTACAGCTTGTCGGCGCAGATCCAGCGAGAACGACGCAGTTATTACGATATCCTGGAAAGTACCCAGAAAAGTTCGCTGGATGTGACGCCGTGGCTCAAGTGGTTTCTGGCGAATCTGGCGATGGCGGTTAACACCGCACAGCACACTCTGGATGACGTGCTTGCCAAAACACGCTTCTGGCAACGCTGGGCCACGACGCCGTTTAACGAGCGGCAAGTTAAGCTGCTTAACCGATTGCTCGACGGTTTCGAAGGCAGGCTGAACAGCAGCAAGTGGGCGGCCATTGCCAAGTGCTCTCCGGACACTGCTCTGCGCGATATCAACGAGCTGCTGGCGCTCGGCGTGTTGCGAAAATCTGCGGCGGGTGGGCGCAGTACCAGTTATGAGCTGAATGATCCAATCGTGGAAGCTCGCAGCTAACATTTTCTACTAAATGGGTCGGCTTCGATCTATTTCTTAAAGGGGCAACGGCCCCGGTTCGCAACCGTGGCCGGGGCGGGCCGGAAGGCCCAAAAGCAGAAACCCGTTTCAGCTTTTTCTTGCCGGAACGGGTTCCTGTGTTTACTCCGCTTTGGCAGGATTTATTAAGCGCCCTGCCAACAACAACAAGGATCAACTTCGCTTTCCCGAGTAGAATAATCGTGGACAGAGAACAGTTTCTGCTCATATCTAGTTGGACCAAGGAGCCAGAATGGGTGAAACGCTTTTTTCCAGCACTGAAGGCCGCCTGCTGGGTATCGGCCTCACGTTGTCTGGTCTGATGCTGCTGGCGTTCGGGATCGGTTGGCAGCTGTTTCCTGACAGCGTGCTTAGCTACGCGGCAATGACCGGGCTGAACCTGATCATCGGCCGGGCAGCAGGGATGTCCTTCGGCTATGCGAGTGGTTTCGGTCATGCCCAGGTAATCCCTCTCAATATGCTGGTTGAGACCATCCAGGTGCTTGTGGTATACCCGCTATTCGCGCTGAGCTGGCGGCAACTGATACAGCTGCGCGCCCTGCAGCCCTACGTCACTCGCATGTACCGCGCCGCCGAGTCCCGTGGTGGCGCGGTACAAAAGTTCGGCATAGCCGGCCTGTTTGTTTTCGTGTTTGTTCCGCTCTGGATGACCGGCCCGGTAGTGGGGGCGATTATTGGCTTTCTGATCGGCTTGCGCCCCTGGGTGAATCTGGCCGTCGTGCTGGTATCGACCTATATTGCCATTGGCGTCTGGGGGTTGCTGTTGAACGAGCTCAACGCCTGGGCGATAACCGTCAACCGTTTCGTACCCTACGTGTTGTTCCTCGCGATCATGCTCATCGCCATCGCGATGCATCTGCAGAGCTGGCGCCGTGACCGCTCCGCTAAAAACGAACCCGACTGAATACGCATCAACTAAACGGGTCAGATTCGATATATTTCTTAAAGGGGCAGCTACAACGGTTCACGACCGTGACCGGGGCGGGAAGGCACAAAAGCAGAAACCCGTTTCAGCTTTTTCTCGCCGGAACGGGCTCCTGTGTTTACTCCGCTTTAGCAGTATTTATTAAGCGCCCCGCAAGCTGTTTGCTTCTTTAATTCAAATCGGCGCCTCAATTCAAAAATAGCACAAATTTTAAGAAGTGCAAATTTTGCGAACGCGGCCGATAAAACCGTGAGCTGCCCAAGGCGGCTATTTTTTTACTCCTTCCCCCTCGCAGGGGGAAGGTTGGGACGGGGGTTAAGATGCAGATTCTCACGCGAGGCTTTCCACCCCCACCCTAGCCCTCCCCCTGCCCGGGGGAGGGAATGTTGGCACAAATTTTAAACTTTCTGCACGACTGCCGCAAAGGTCAAACCTATTGCAGTCCCCCGGCAAAGCCGGGGGTTTACCCAATTGAATTAATTTTTTTGGTCACGCATCTTTCTGCTGAAAACCGTATGCGCGTGCATATGGCTCAACAGCTCTGCCTGTTTCTTGCCATAATGAAAAAAACCAGGCAATCAAAGGGATGTGATGCGCAGCAGGGGGCTTTCCAAATCCAAAGTAATGGCGGGTGTGCAGTGCCAGAAGCGGCTGTACCTGGAGGTCAACCATCCCGAGCTGGCAGAGGTCTCGCGCAGCACGCAAATGCGTTTCGACCAGGGCAAGCGTCTGGGCGAGGTGGCCAGGAGGCTGTACGGCAGCGGGGTGCTGATCGGCCACGATGACGACTTGGCGCAGGCTGCCGCCGAGTCGAAAGCCTTGCTCGACAAGTCGCCCGCCGATGCCTTCTTCGAGGCCACCTTCAGCCATGGCAGCGTGCTGGTGCGCGCCGACGTGCTGCAACGGGGCAAGGGGGGCTTGCGCTTGGTCGAGGTTAAGTCCTCCACCAAGGTGAAGCCGCAGCACCTGCAGGACTGTGCCATCCAGTCATGGGTCATCGAGGGGGCGGGGTATCCGATTGAGCGCATCGAGCTGGCCCATGTGGACACTTCCTTCGTCTACCCGGGCGCCGGCAACTATGCCGGAATCCTGCGGCACAACGACCTGACCGGGGAAGTCCGGCCGCTCATGCAAGCAGTGCCTGACTGGGTGGACCAATGCCAGCAGACGCTGGCCGGTGCTCTGCCGAATATTGCGGTGGGAGAGCACTGCCGCTTCCCCCATAACTGCCCCTTCATCGGCCATTGCTCGCCGCCGCAGCCGGAGTACCCGATCACCATGCTGCACCATGGCGGCAAGATCGTGCAGGAGCTGATCGCGGAAGGCATCAACGATGTCCGCGCCATCCCGGAAGGGCGGCTGAAGAAGCAGGTCCACCGGCGCATCCGCAGGGTGACGCTGAGCGGCCGCTACGAACTGGACGACCTGGCCGGCGAGAGGCTGTCGCTGTTGCCCTATCCGCGCTATTACCTGGATTTCGAAACGGTGCAGTTCGTGGTGCCGGAGTGGGTCGGCACCCGCCCCTATAACCAGCTGCCGTTCCAGTGGTCATGCCATGTCGAGGAGGATGGCGGCAATCTCCGCCATGTGGACTTCCTGGACACGAGCGGGGAACCACCGATGCGGCGCTTCGCGGTAAGCCTGGTTGATTCGCTGGGCGATGACGGGCCGATCCTGGTCTACAACATGAGTTTCGAGAAGGGGCGGGTACATGAACTGGCCGGCACCTTTCCCGATCTCGCCAAGCGGCTGCATGCGATTGCCGGCCGCATGGTCGACCTGCTGCCGATCGCCCAGGAGCACTACTACCACCCGGCCATGAAAGGTTCCTGGTCGATCAAGGCGGTACTGCCCACCATCGCGCCGGAACTGAACTACCAGGGGCTGGCAGAGGTACAGGACGGTACCATGGCGCAGTCCGCCTATCTTGAGGCGATTTCCTCAAACACGGACCCAGACCGGCGCGACCAGCTGACGCTGGCGCTGCGGGAATACTGCAAGCTGGACACCCTGGCGATGGTGAAGATTGCGCACTTCTTTGAAGGGAAAACGCCTTAAGATGGGGGCAGAAGTGATCAATCACGAGTCTTTCAAATACTCTCAAATATCATAATATTGTGTGCTTGCATGACCTGGCTACGAAGTTCCTTCATCTCATGCTCCCTGTGCCAGCATGTTCATGATGAGGCGGATCATCGTTTCCTTGTGCGCCGGGTCTGATTCCGCCACCAGCAGGGCCAGTGCGGCCAGGCCGATATCATTGATCACCGGGTTGCCGGTTATATCCAGGAGGCGACCATTGCGGTTGAGAAAGTCCACGAACAGAAACGCGCCGCTGCGCTTGTTGCCATCGGAGAACGGGTGGTTCTTGATGACGAAATACATCAGGTGCGCCGCCTTCGCTTCCACGCTCGGGTAAGCCGGCTCACCGAACACGGTCTGATCCAGATTGCCCAGCAGCGCATCAAACGCATCGCCGCGTTCGCGGGCGAAGAGATCGGTCGCCTCACCCCTCGCCATCAAGTCTGCCTTGAGCCGCGCAAGCGCCTGGCGGGCATCATCCAAGGCCGGGAGAATGCCCCCGCGCTGTTCCGGCGGTTCGGTCAGTAGCCCTTCGTCGTAGCGTTGCAGCAGTAAAAAAGTCTGGGCGTAGCGGGTGACGATGTCTACCAGCCCGCGCCCGGTGTCGGCCAGCAACTCTGGGCTTTGCGCGGCTTTCTTCACCAGTTGCAGCGCCGCTTCCAGCTCGCGGGCGTTGGCCTCCAGCCGTTGGCGGTTGAGGGTGTAGCCTTGGGTCAGGTGCTCGCGCAGGGTGCGGGTGGCCCACTGGCGGAAGCGGGTTCCCTGCTGGGATTTGACCCGGTAGCCCACCGAGATGATGACGTCGAGGCTGTAAAACCTGACCGGCTTGTCCGAGCCGGCAATGTGCAAATTTTGCACATTGCTTTTTTCATCCAGCTCGCCCTCGGTAAAGACATTGCGCAAGTGCTTGGTGATGACCGATCTCTCCCGCCCGAAAAGTTGGCTTATCTGCTCCTGCCGCAGCCACACCGTGTCCTGCTCCAGCCAGACTTCGATGGTTCCGTTTTCGGACTGATAAATGCTGATCTCGTTCATGGCGTGATCCCGGAAAAGATGTGGTCGGGTTCAATTATTAAATAGTGTCGCACTTGCACATCCTTCAGGTTGCCGCTTTTCTTGATGCCAGCGGGATTCCAATCTAGTCCTCATCCGGCCGTGTCGCTGCTTCAGGGTACAGGTCCGGAAAATAGAACTGCAGCGCATCCAGCGGCAGCCCGAAGCGCACCGGCCCAAGCGGGGTGTCCGATTCCACCAGCCCGGTTTTGAGCAGGCGCGAGAGCAGCATTTGCGCCACTTTGTCGCCCAGGCCGGTCATCTGCTTGAACTCGGCGCGGGTCAGCGGCCCGGACGTAAACAGGTAATGCAAGGGTAATTCTGCCTCGCGGCGTACCTGCTTGTCCGTTTCCGACCGGAATATGACCAGCGCCCGGATGCGTGAGCGGATGCCGTCGAAATCCAGCATGTTGCGCATGAAGCCTACCTGGCCGCTGCAGACGGTCAGGAAGTAATGGCAGAAGTGCCACAAACCTTCTTCCGTCAGGTTGCCGCGCCCATCCAGATCGCCCCGGCGCGGTTCGTCGGCGAATTCAAGCCGCGCGTAGTAATTCTGCTGGGTGCGGGCGAGCCCGCGGCAGACCGACCATAGCCCGCCGGTGAAGTCGCGGTACAGGGCCGCATGCGTCGCCAGACGCGCCACACGTCCGTTGCCGTCGAGAAAGGGGTGTATCCAGGTGAGTCGCTGGTGGGCGCTGGCGATCTTGACCAGTTGTTTGTCCCATGAGGCGTGGCCGTCATAGACCTGCTGATAGCGGGCCAGGAAGGCAAGCACGCTATCGTGAGTCGGCGGCACGTGGCGGCCTACTTCCACGTCTACATTGCGCCATGCCCCAGGCTCGACGATGCGCCCATCGTCGGCGGTTCGGTCTTCTGCCGGCAGCCGGCGATATAGCGCTTCGTGTATGCGGCGGATGCCCTCCGTCGCGAATGGGGAAAAATCCGTGCCGCTGTTGATCCAGGATTCGATCTCTTCCTCTGCCTCGATATGGGCAAGCGCCAGGCGCTGTAGTTGCGCGACCTTGGGTTTGGTGGAGAAGTCTTTCCGCAATCCTCGGTCGATGTTCAGGGGGTGTGTGCTGTGGCCTTCGATTTTGTTCGAGTAGTAGGAATTCATCGTCCGCAGGAGCCGGGTGAGCGTGGCGGCCGTGCTGGCGTGCAACGCGCCGCGTAAGCCTAGTGACGCCTCGGTGATGGACTGAGCTAGAGCGAATAATTCTTCCAGCCGCTTTTGCGGCAGAAGGGGTTCAAATTGATGGGGGGGTGTGTAGCGCATTGGGCTAGTTTATTCCGAGTTTTATTCCGGCGCAATAAACTATATAACAACATGACTTATTGCAATTTAATAAAATATTGTAATAGAAAATATCGGTTAATAATGCCGACTTGTATGCCGAGTATTGATATGGGCCGGTGCCGGTTTTTTGGTCTCAAGGCCACCGTTTCAGTCGTCTTTGCCACTTACGCATGCGCCTTGGCTGGTGTCGATCTGCGCGCTTTATGTGCGGGCTGGCGGGACGAAGCCTCGCCGGCCAGGTGGTCGATTACCAGAGGTGGGCGATCAGGGAATTTTGCAACCAGTTCCAGCTTGCCGCCCATGGCCTCGACATAGCGGCGCAGCGTGGAAAGCAGCATGTCGCTGCGTTTTTCCAGGCGTGAAATCGTATCCTGGCCAACGCCCAAGGCTGCGGCGAGTTCTTCCTGTGTCTGCGCTACGGCCTGGCGCAGGTCTTTGAGTGTTGCCAACTCGGCGGCGCGTGCCTCGATTCCCGCCCGGCGTTCGGCGGGCAGCGCGGCCATGATCTGGTCAAGATTTTTTGCCATGTCTGTGCTCCTTTACAGTTTCCGTTTGCGCGGCCAGGTGCTGGTCAAAACGCGCATCAGCGATAGCGATCAGGCGTTTGTAGAATCGCCTTTGATCCGCTCCGCCCTTGTTGCCGCCCACCAGTAAAATGGCCTGGCGTTTTGGGTCGAACGCGAAAGCGACGCGCCAAATCTCGCCTTCCCAGCTGAAGCGCAGTTCTTTCATGTTGGTGTGTCTGGAGCCTTTGAGTCCATCCACGGTCGGCCTGCCGAGATTCGGCCCAAACTCGCGCAGCAAAATGGCGTGCGCGAGCAATTCATCCTGGAGAGCCCGGGGGCAGCCTCTGAATCTCGGCATCAAAGTCATCGTGAAAAAGAATGGCCCAGCTCATGAGCGTATTATGATCTTAAGTGCATATGGACTGCAATACATAATTTTAAGAGGATATAGAACTGCTACCTGTACCGCTCACCCGTGAGGGCGTCACCGCCATTGTAAACCGGCTAAAGCCGGAACAATGGCGCGACAGTCACGGCGCTTGCAAGAAGAATCGCAAGCCTTAAGGCCAAACAATCCCTGTTCGACGCCTGCATCTGCCTTGAACCGGCGGCAGGTGCGAGTTTCTGCCCGCCATGCCAGGCATGGCGTCCTGCGCGAGCAGGGCTCGCTGGTTGAGCACAGGGAGTTCTGCACTATCCCGCCTCCACCAAACAAAAACGGCACCACATGGGTGCCGTTTCCGTTCGATTTTTGGTGGTGTTAAACGGAACCGAACCCGCGTCCGCATCCCGACAAGGATAGCAAGGTTTTGATCTTGAGGGCGTGGATTCGAGTATTTGGCCGAATTCAATCCGCCCACGCCTAGCGCGCGAGGGCGATCGTCCCGCGAAACTTGGGCTGCCACGGCCCAACCGTCGAACGCCAGTTCGATCCCCGGATGCGAGATCGAACCCGCGTCCGCCAGGCTACGCCTCGGTTGCCTACTGCACTCCTATTTCGCATCTTGAACTTGTGGCGAATGTGGTTTACAATTTAGTTCTATTAAATGGTTTTTGGTAACCACTGCAACCACCCCATCTTGGGTACGAGAGGACAGCCATGTTTAGCATTCGACTCCACCGAGCTCGTAAGGCGGCAGGACTATCCCTACGCGATCTAGGCGAACGCGTCGGGGTATCCCACGCCGCAATCAAAAAGTACGAGGACGGCATTGCTATGCCTTCAAGCGACATCCTGCTCGGACTGTCGCGTACGCTCAATGTACGTACCGAGTATTTTTTCCGTCCGGAACCGATCGCGCTAGAGGGGATCGAGTACCGCAAGCGCAGTTCCTTGCCTAAAAAGCGACTGGATGCGATCACCCACGAAGTAATCGACCTGATCGAACGTCGCATCGAGCTGGAAAACCTCTTTCCGCAATCGCCCGTCAAGGCTTTCGCCATAGTCGATGGACTGGCCACGTCCATCACAGCGATGGATCAGATCGAAGAGGTTGCCGAGCGCGTCCGCGAGGCATGGGATCTGGGCTTTGACCCAATCCCCGATCTGATCGATGTACTGGAAACCAACGGCATCCGTGTATTCATGATTGAGGCGGACGCCGAGAACAAATTCGATGGCCTCGCGGCTCGCGTCAGCGGTATGCCCATTGTGGTCGTTGGTCGCCACTGGCCGGGGGATCGTCAGCGCTTCACGCTGGCGCACGAGCTGGGTCACCTCATGCTCGAAGGTCGCCTTGCGGATGATCTGGACGAGGAGATGGCGTGCAACCGCTTCGCTGGAACGTTCCTGTTTCCGCGCGCATCGGTACTGCAAGAGCTCGGACGACATCGCAACGCCATCGAACTCAAGGAGCTAGGGTTACTGAAGGAAGAGTTCGGGCTATCGATGGCAGGGATTCTGTATCGCGCCCGAGACCTTGGCATCATCTCGCCTGCCTACCGCGAAGAGCAGGCCAAGCTGTTCCGCTTCAAGGGTTGGTATCGGAAAGAGCCGGGAAGCGACTACCCCACCGAGAAGGCGCACATCTTTGAGCAGTTGGTGTTTCACGCGCTGGCCGAGGAGTACATTGGCGAGTCGAAGGCTGCCGAGCTCATGAACATGCCACTGCAACAGTTTCGGCGCGTCCGCTCGATGGAGGGCGGCGATGCTGCTGTTAATCAGTGATGCGAACATCTTGATGGATATCGAAGTGGGCGATCTCGTAGCACCCATGTTCAGCCTTGGCTACCAGTTTGCCGTTCCCGATATTCTCTATTACGAGGAACTGGAAGAGCAGCACGCCCACCTGCTGGATATGGGCTTGCAGACGCGCAGCTTGTCGGCGAAAAGCGTCGAACGCGTCCAGTCGCTCAGCCAAACCTATGTGAGGCCAGGGCGAATCGATTTGTTCGCACTGGCGCTGGCCGAGCTTGAAAAGTGCCCTCTGCTGACCGGCGATGCCGCACTCAGGCAAGCGGCGGAATCAGAGCAGGTCGAGGTCAAGGGGACGATTTGGCTCATTGCTGAGATGGTGCGCGAGCAGCGCATCACCGTGACGGTGGCCAGGGCTGCGCTCCACAAGATGCGCGTGAACGGGCGGCGCTTGCCGTGGGAAGCGGCAGAACAAGTGTTGGTTGTACTGGAAGCAGCACAGCAGCCCGCCACTTAACCGCTTCGAAAATAGAAAGATGCGAAACACGAAGGCACCAGAAAAAATGAAGGGATAACAGCACTATGACGACGCAGCAGCAGTTCCTCGACTTCCTGTACGAAATCGAGCCGTCGGGCTCGACGGTGGCGGCATGTTCAAGCGCGCATAACACGCTGCGGGCGGGGCTTCGCGACGACGAAAACTTTGGCGAAGTTCATGTTGATACCTTCTTGTCTGGCTCCTACATGCGTGACACAGCTATCCGTCCGCAGAAGATCGATGGGGTACTACAGCGCCCCGACGTAGACATCATTGTAGAAACCTCACACACCGAGGACAACCAGCCGAAGGACGTGCTGGACTTGCTGCATCAAGCGTTGGTGGACGCTGGGTATGAAAATCTGAAGGTAAATCGCCGGTCGATTGCGGTCACGCTAGTGACCGTGGATATGGACGTCGTGCCAGTCATCGCCAACGGTGACGCTTTTCTCATCCCGGATATTGGACTCAAGAAATGGTTGCACACCAACCCGCCTGGCCACACTCAGTGGACTATAGACGTCAACGCTAAGGCGGGTAGTCGATTCAAGCCACTGGTGAAGTTGTTCAAATGGTGGCGGCGAACCCACCTGTCCGACCTACAACGCCCCAAGGGATTCATCCTTGAGTGCCTAATTGCCGAGCACATGAATTACACGGAGAGGAACTATGAAACGATCTTCGTGGAATTGCTGGAGGCAATCCGCGATACCTATGGCTGGTATGTCGACAACGACGCAGTACCTCACCTCGCTGACCCAGCGGTTACTGGCAGCAATGTATTCTCGAACGTAACGGCGTCCGAATTCAAGAAGTTCTACAACGAGGTCAAGGCGCATGCGACTCTTGCTCGCAAAGCAAAGAACGAATCAGATAATGACAAGGCCTTGGAGATATGGCGTGATGTGTTTGGTAACCGGTTTCCCGCTGCAGCCCGCAGTAAGGCGGCTACGAGTAGTCTTCTTCAACCCGTTGTGGGGGTTGGCCTCGCATTTCCCGCAAAGCCAGTCTTGCCGAACAAGCCGAGCGGGTTTGCCTAATGGGGCTGCTTCAGGAGCAGTCTCGACGCATGCTGGAAGAAAAACGTGCGCTCGAGGCATTGTCACAGGCAGAGCCCTGGTGCACTCTGAATGAATGGAGCAAGACTGCTGAGGGTGACCTCGCCCTGAGTTTTCGCCTGTCTCTCCTCATACTGAACTTCGACGGGCTGCTGGTCTATCCTGCGCTTTTCCCTGAAACACCGGCATACATTCGTCCTCAGAAGAAGGGCGAACAATGGAGCGAGCACCAGTACGGTGGTGCAGGCGTACTGTGTCTCGAGCACGGCCCCGACAACTGGCACGGCAATGTCACCGGTGCTGACCTTGTTCGCAGCGCGTATAAGCTTCTCGTTAGCGAGACAGTTGCCGCGGTGCTAGAAACCTCTCCAAATACACCGTCCAGGCACCAGCAAACCCTAGGACAACAGCTACGGTTTGAGAGGAAGCGCTGCGTCGTCACGTCACAGCTGCGGAAACTACTACATGCGATGTTGGACGCTACGCGCGAGCCAATCCGCACTAGCATCAATTTTGTGGGGGACGTTTCGACTACGGTTGTGACGCAGTTCGGTGAAGGCGAAAACGCGCGTATCAAAGATGTTCCTGATGGCGTTAATTGCGAAACATTTGGGCGGCAAGGATGGGCAGTTTGTGACCAGAGATTGGTTGGAGTCCCCGCTTGCACCACACTCGTAGAACTGCGAGCAACGCTCGAAGGGTTGAACTGCTGGCCTTGGGTCGAAGAACTCGACGAAACCTATAGAACCTTATTGCTCAACATTCGAGGCCGTGAGCCGAGGTTGTTCACGCTCTGCGGTGGAGCAGAGCCGGGGATGTGGGAATGCAAGGTCGCCAGTTTCGACCGAGATGACGCGCAGCGCCTGCCTGAGCAGTTCAGCACGCTCGGCAATGAGTGGGTGGCCATAGTGGGTCTTGGGTCAGTTGGTAGCAAAATTGCCGCATCATTGGTGCGGTCGGGTATCCGCAATTTCGTGCTTTTGGACGACGACGTCTTAGCTCCGCAGAACTTAGTTCGTCATCAACTGACGTGGCGAGCAGTTGGTTTTCACAAAATCGAAGGCGTGGCGCAGGAGCTTCGACTAATTTCTCAGGATGTGAAAGTCATATGCAAATCGTTTCGAATTGCAGGTCAAGAAAATCCGCAGTCAACGGCAGAACTACTTTCCATTCTTTCGCTGTGCCGCTTTGTTGTTGACGCCACCGCGAGCACCAATGTCTTCGTGACGCTTGCCGCCATTTGCAAAAGAATGAAATCTACGTTGATTTGGGGTGAGATATTTCCCGGTGGTGCTGGCGCCCTGATGGCTCGTAGTCGGCCAGGGGCGGATGCGGACCCGTTGAGCGTGCGCAATCACATCAACGGCTGCCTAGACACGTTTCCTCCTGCCCCAGACAAGCGCGCCATGAGCTACGACCTGATGACTGAGGGGAACGTAGTGGTCGCGGGTGATGCAGAGGTGTCAATGCTGGCTGCTTCAATGACTCAGTTTGTACTCGACGCACTCTGCGCTCCCGAAAAATCGCAATTTCCTGTCTCGGCGTACTTGATGGGTTACAAGAAATACTGGGTTTTTGAGCAGCCGTTCATGACGATATCTTTCGATGCCTCCTCAATATCGTCGTTCTTGTCGACCTTCAGCAATACGCGACGCTTGAAGTTCTGTGGTCGTGCCTCGGCTTCGAGTACGCGGACATCGACCAAATCCAAGTCGGCGACCGGTTCTTGTGGTAACGAAAGTGAGCGATAGAAGCGCCGGAGGTTGTACTGCCGCATGGAAACAGGCCTTCCAGATAGATCGGTATCCACGCCGGTTTCCGCGAATGACGACGCTATCAGAAACCGGCTCGATTCCTGTTCTGAAAATACTTCCACCGATTTCTTGTCGGGCTGGAACAGCAAGGTCGCCTCTACCGGCGGACGGTAGTAGATAGGAGCCGTCGAGAGATCGTCGCAAACCTGCTGGATGCTGTTCATTTCGCCCGCGTGGCGGATCAAGAACAGGTGAACCGTTGTTACGTCTCCGTTTGTTTGCTTCTGCTCGAACGGGAGGTGCTGAACAAGACAGCGTCCCGTCGTCCCAAGTCGCTCCTGGAGTAATGTTTCCAGGCGAGTCCGTTTCTCGTCGGTCCATTCGAAGCTGCTGGCATCGTCGCAATCGAGGTCGAATGCCTCGTAAAGCTTCCCATAGTTTCGATGGTGTTCTGCGTAGAAATACGTCTCGGCGTCGTCGAAGAGATCTGGGGCGCGCAGGTATATGACGGTGGCTCGGCCAAAGTGATCCTGCTGAGCTTCATACTCGGCGGTAGTGGACTGCTGGCCGTCATCGTGCTGGTACAGGTTGTCGCGCACCGCCTGGATGGCCTCGATACCTTTACCTTCTGACAAGGTGATGATGCGGCGCGCATGTCCATCAAGTGGTGCCGATAGCCTGGCATCCAGACCGGCGCAAATCCCCAAAACGCCCAAGCGAAAATCCCTGTTGACGCCATTCGGAACGGAGGCATCCGGCCATTCGACGGATGCGAAGGCTTTGGCGTTGTCGCCGCCGCCATGTTCAGCTAGAAGTTTGCGAATGGCCTCAACAGGAGCCACTTCGACAAATCGATGTAGGGACGGGATGTTCTTGTAGGTCTTGGTCATTTTTCTTGGCTCCACGAAATGCGTCCACCGCTGTTACGGGATGATGCCCATCCGAATCTTGGTTTTGATACTCGACAGCCAGTCCTCCCGGTACTGCAATGCGAGAGCATCAAGATTGGCGCGACCGACACCGGCTTTGCGAGCCAAATCCTCCAGCGACACCGCGCAGTCAAGCCAGCCGAGCCCATGTGAGGCGACGAGTGCCGCCTTGTCGGCGGTGGTAACGACGATGGTTGCCGATGGCAGCAGTTTGTTCGCGAGCAGCCAAGCGAGCAGATGCTTCTCGCCGTCGTCGAGCGTCGCGCAGGATGGATGGGTGAGCGCCAGCGAAGCAAGCTCCTTGCGCGTCACCGGATGGCGGCCGGCAAGACCACCGTGCAGGTCAGCCGGTGGAACGGATATGTGCCGAGGATCGCCGGGGTTTCCGGTCAGTGTTTCCTCGACGCATTTCTCGACGGTTTCGATAGCGAAATGGCTGCAGATCGCAGTCCAGCAGCCAGTTCGGAACGCTTCGATGATGACTGTCACGGATCGCCCCATAGGAGCCAAACCATGATCGCCTAATGGCGCCACCAGATGATCGCCGTAATGGCGCCATCGCAGGATCGGCATAAAGGCGCCAGTCCATGATCAGATAATGGCGCCACCCCACCCAGAATCAA